>NZ_JBFPKG010000159.1:0-2500 GCF_040948665.1 Paraburkholderia sp. BR14320 | reverse complement strand
GTAAGCGGCTCAGCTGGGCCGTTGGTCCATCCGCGTGCGCGTGAGGCATGATGGTGAATGGAGCGGCTGGTCAGGTCGAGGGATCTGGCGGACTGGTCGGCGTATGCAGCTTGTCGGCCACACGCCAAGGCAGGAGCTCGTCGATGCGATTGATTTTGTGATCGGCGATGTGGGCTAGCACATAGTCCAGGTAGGCACGCGGATCGATGTCATTCAATGTGCAAGTACCGATCAACGAGTACATCGCGGCTGCCCGTTCGCCGCCGCTGTCTGAGCCGGCGAATAAAAAATTTTTCCGACCCAGACTTACACAACGCAGCGCGTTCTCCGCGATGTTGTTGTCGATCTCGAGCGTACCGTCTTCGCAATACAACGTCAGTGCGCTCCACTGGTTCAGCGTGTAGTTGATCGCCTTGGCCGTATCGGACTTCGACGACAGCGTTTCGAGTTTTGCCCTGAGCCACGCTTCGTAGATTTGAAGCAGTGGTCTGGCTTTCTCCTGCCGTATTCGCAGCCGGACGGCGGCGGGCCTGCCGCGAATGGAGGCCTCGATGTCATAGAGCCCGCCAATATATTCGAGTGCCTTTTGTGTTGTGTCAGATGGCGTGCGCACATGGATGTGGTAGAACTTTCTCCTCGCGTGGGCATGGCATGCCGCCTCGCGTATCGAGCCATCGCGGAACAATTCGTCGAATCCCGCGTAAGCGTCCGCTTGCAGAATCCCTTTGAAGCTGGCGAGATGGGTCTGAGGATGGATGCCTTGCCGGTTCGGCGAGTACGCGAACCAGACCGAAGCCGGTTGCGTCGAGCCTGAGCGATGATCGTCGCGCACGTAGACCCATAGCCGGCCGGTGCGGGTCTTCCTGTTGCCCGGTGAGAGCACCGGGATCGGCGTGTCATCCGCGTGCAGTTTGGTCGCGGCCATCGTATAGCGGCGCAGCGCCTCCGTTAGCGGAGCGCACAGTGCCTCGCACTGGCCGACCCATCGGCCCATACTGGCCCGGTCAAGCGTCACGCCGTCGCGTGCCGCGATCGCCGATTGCCGGTACAACGGCTGGTGGTCCGCATACTTCGAGACGAGGATGTCTGCCAGCAAGCTCGGATGGGCGATGCTCCGCTCGATCGGCAGGCCGGGCATCCGCGCCTGGGCGATAGTGCTGCAGCAGGGGCAAACCAGTTTGCGCCGGATCGTGCGAATGACCTTGAACGCCGCCGCGACCCGGGCGAGTTGTTCGGATTCGTCCTCGCCGAGGACCTGCATTGGCTGACCGCAATCCGGGCAGCTTGATTCAGGCTTGAGCACATGATCCTCGCGCGGCAGATGTGCGGGAAGCGCTTGCCTGGAAGCCGCTTGGTCCGTCGTCGCATTTGTGGTGGACGCATTTGCACCGCGGGCCTGCGCACGCTGCACATCCACAACGCCGCGCCCGGCGGCCAGATCCTCAAGTTGAGTCTCGAGCGTCTCGATTTGCCGCTGCAGCTGCTCGGACTTGCGGCCGAACTGCATGCGCCTGAGCTTGTCGATCTGCGCCTTGAGCTGCTCAATCTCGACATCGCGTTCGGCAAGCAGGCTACGGGCCTCAACCAGCAAGGCCTTCAGGAGCTCGACATCGTCAGGAAGATCGGCGCCGTTCGACATGCGCCGTAGTTTACGAGTCCGCCGCTCGGTTTACAACATCGATAGTGCGGCAGTGCGACGGGGCTGTCGCCAGTCGATGCCCTCAAGCAGCATCGACAGTTGCGCAGAGCTCAGATGGACCTTGCCACCGTCGGCCTTGGGCCATATAAAACGGCCTCGTTCAAGCCGCTTCGCGAGCAGCCAGATTCCGTCCTCCGACGCCCAGAGAATCTTTACCAGATCGCCGCGGCGGCCCCGGAAGATGTAGACGTTGCCGCCCAGCGGATTCTCCCCAAGCGCTGTTTGCACCTTCGCTGCCAACCCCTGGAACCCGCATCGCATATCGGTGACGCCAGCAGCGATCCAGATGCGCGTGCCTGCCGGTAGGGAGATCATGAGCGCAGACTACCGAGCACGATCCGCAGCATATCGGCATCAACCAGGCCGTCCACTTTAACCACCGCACGACCGATCCGGATCTCGATCGTGCCGACCGGTGATACAGGCTTCGCGCCCTGCGCGGGCGATTCTACCGGAGCTGATGCAATGACCTCCGTCGGCGTGTCGCTGAGCAATACGACCGGAATGAGCCCGGCAGATCGAGCTTGCTGATCGGCCAGATATCGCCGCCGCCAGGTGAACAGCATGTTTGCGTTGATGCCATTCTCCCGGGCCAGCTTCGCGACCGATACGCCAGGTTCACAAGCTGCTGCTGCCAGTCGCTCACGCAGCTCCCGGGGGTAGTTCGGGCGCCCCGTTCGTGTCCCCGGTTTCTTCTCCGCAGACTGTGTCAAAGTGGTGCCCATCAGATTGGAAATGATGGGCATCACTTTGATGTCGCCCTCAGCCACCGTCTATAACGGCCGGCACGAGCCGCTTACG
>NZ_JBFPKG010000158.1:0-2521 GCF_040948665.1 Paraburkholderia sp. BR14320 | reverse complement strand
GCTCGCCGAGCGGAAGAACGCGCTACGCTCAGGCGACATCTGGGTGCAGTGCTCACGCCAGTTCAGGGACTTTGACGACTACCTGCTGCCGACAGAGAATTTCCAGGCGATCATGCAGGGCAATGTCGTGCCGCTGCCGATCATCGCTGATTGCGACCGTTACCTGGAGGAGCGGCGGCAGTTGCTGGAGCAGCGGCTGGCAACCGTCAACCAGCTCGCGGCCGACAACGGACTGCCCGATGCGATCATTACGGAATCGGGCCTGAAAATCACGCCACTCGATGCAGCGGTTCCCGCGCGTGAAGATCACAGAGTTGCTGATGGAGGTCGATGCGTGGACCGGCTTCACCCGCCACTTCATGCACCTGAAGACCGGAGAGACCGCAAAAGACAAGACATTGCTACTCACAACGGTCCTGGCCGATGCGATCAACCTCGGACTGACGAAGATGGCGGAGGCCTGCCTCGGTACCACCTACGCGAAAGTGTCGTGGCTGCAGGCGTGGCACATCCGGGACGAAACCTATTCGCAGGCGCTGGCTGAACTCGTCAACGCACAGTTCGCCCATCCGTTCGCTGCCCACTGGGGTGACGGCAGCACTTCATCATCGGACGGGCAGCGCTTCCGGGCTGGTGGCCGCGCCGAGAGCACCGGACATGTGAACCCGAAGTATGGCGCCGAACCAGGCCGGATGTTCTACACGCATATCTCCGACCAGTACGCGCCGTTCTACCCGAACCTCGTGAACGTCGGCGTGCGCGATTCGACCTACGTGCTCGACGGCCTGCTGTACCACGAGTCGGATCTGCGCATTCAGGAACATTACACCGACACCAATGGCTTTACCGACCACGTTTTTGCACTGATGCACCTGCTGGGCTTCCGGTTCGCGCCCCGCATCCGCGATCTCCACGACATGAAACTGTACGTGCCTGGCAGCGTGAAGGATTATCCGGCGCGTGCCTCAATGATCGGCGACACGTACAACGAAAAGCACATGCGGAGGAACTGGGACGAGGTTCTCCGTCTGGCGACGTCGATCCGGCAGGGCACCGTCACGGCTTCGCTGATCTTCGCTGATGCTGCGCGAGCTTGGCAGCTATCCAAGACAGAACGGCCTCGCCGTCGCACTGCGCGAAATCGGTCGCATCGAGCGCACGCTGTTCATTCTCGACTGGCCGCAAAACGTCGAGCTGCGCCGTCGCGTTCATGCCGGCTTGAACAAGGGCGAGGCCCGCAATGCGCTTGCGCGCTCGGTGTTCTTCTACCGCCTCGGGGAAATCCGCGATCGCAGCTTCGAGGCTCAGCGCTATCGCGCCAGCGGGCTGAATCTGGTCACGGCCGCGATCGTACTGTGGAATACCGTCTACCTCGAGCGGGCTGTCCAGACCATGCACGAGCGGCGTACCTGCCGACACCGCGCTGCTGCCGTATCTGTCGCCGCTCGGCTGGGAGCACATCAACCTGACCGGCGACTACGTCTGGCATCAGGACCGCAAGCTTCAGGCCGGCAGGCTCAGGGCCAGTGGTGCCGGGGGCGGAGCCGCGGATCCGGCGTCGCTCGCAAACTGCCGAAGGCTCAACCGGCCCTGCCGCCATACCCAGCGAAGTCGACATCGTATAATCACCCGATATAGTCGTTTCGACCCTCGCGAAGATAAAATCCGCCGTGAACAACCTGATATCCCTACCGCCGCTTGCCGACGACGATTTTGCCCGTCTCGCCGGGTTTCTTGACTCCATCGGCGATGCCGCGATGAACATCGAAACGCTCGACGGCTATTTCGTCGCGTTGATTTGCGGACCTGACATCGTGTTGCCCAGCGAGTATCTGCCCCAGATCTGGGGGGAAGATTTTTCGTTTGAAAGCGACGGCCAGGCCACCGAAATCATCGAGCTGCTCATGCGTCACTGGAACACGATCAGCACGGAATTGCAGCAAACGCTGCATGAGCCGAATGTGTACCTGCCCGTGTTGCTCGAGCGCGACGATGGTGTTGCCCCGGCCAACGACTGGGCGCATGGCTTCATGCGCGGCGTACAGATGCGTCCTGCGAGCTGGGGGGAACTGATCCACGACGAGGACCACGGCGGGCCGATGATCCCGATCATGATGCTGCATCATGAACACAATCCCGACCCGCAGATGCGGCCACCATCGATCCCTGCGGAAAAGCGCAAGAGTCTGCTGGAGGCGATGATCGCCGGGCTGACCCACATCTACCGTTACTTCGAGCCCCACCGGCGCGCGCTGGCGAGCATCCCACGACGCGTTCCCATGCGTCGTGAAGAGCCGAGGATCGGGCGCAACGAGCCGTGCCCGTGCGGTAGTGGCCGCAAGTACAAGCATTGCTGCATGGCCAGTTCGCCGACGTTTCACTGATCAGGTAGCACAGAGAGGTGGCGCCGGAATTTCGGACAAGGTCGGTAAGTGGAACGGTCGGGGCCTGAGCTGGTCATAGGGACCAGCAAAAGGAACCCAAAGATGGCAAAAAGAAGCCGCCGGTCGCATAGCCCGGC
>NZ_JBFPKG010000157.1:0-2530 GCF_040948665.1 Paraburkholderia sp. BR14320 | reverse complement strand
GCCATCTTCGAGGAGCGCTTCAGAACCATCGAGCGCGTCTTCGCCTGGGAAGACAAGTTTCGCCGTCTGTTGCTGCGCTTCGAACGCATCAGCGAGGTGCACTACGCGTTCAAGACGCTCGCTTATATGATGATCAACCTTCGGCACTATTGCTGAAAATCATCGCAGGACCTACGGCTCCATGGTCGGTTCACCGTGCCATGCATTGCAACCTCCATTACGTTCGCATTCCTGATGATAATACGTCGTCGTATGATTTTATAGCCATAATTTTTCGCAACGGTCCCGCCCATTTCGCCCACTCATGAATGTCGCGAAAAATCCGTGAGTTGCAAGAGGCCGAAACCCGCAATCTGTTGAACGACATTCCTGAAATTCAACAATTGTTGGTGGGTTGGATTTCATGGACTGCTCCGACTCTACCGATTGGTCCAGTTGGACGATTGATACCTGCCGCCAAAAACGTATCAGTTGATCGAGTGCCGTTTCCGGTTTCGCTTTATCGGTGCGCAACTGATGGAAGAGCGGGATCGTTCCGAAACTGCCATACGCAAACCGAAGAAGATCTTGCTGCATCCAGACAAAACCGAATCGAGAGAGCTTGCCAAAAAAATATCCAAAGCTCGCTGCCTGGAAGAAGGACCACGGCGCAAGAACCGTTCTCGTTCTTGAAGAATGCGACATTCAATTAACGAATACTCATAAAGTCACTGAAGCGATTCTTCATGCCGAAGAGGACCTAGTTAATAAGCCTGACGAAATATACCTCGTCACAACGTGCTGCGACGATGTGTGGTGGGTGTCCTGTGTGCGCTTTGACGATAAATCGTTTTTCGATTTCGCTTGCCCCGAGGAGCGCACGCGGGAAATTAATCCGGTACGCGTCCGGAAGTGGGGGCGATCATCTCATTAGCACGTTTAGCCCGACTTAGCGGGCGGACGTGCCTGCCAGGATAGGAGGCGGCGAACCCGATGAAGGGCAAGGGAAAATTGCTACGCCACAGGCGGCGTACAAACCGGGCCCGGGAATTCCCGCGAACTAGCGATCTTCGTCTGGGACGAATGGGATGACGCCCAGGCGAAAGGCTTCTTCCTGCAAATTGCGCGGGATGCGGCGCGCGTCGACGATCATGCCATTGATTTCGATAAGCCAGACGAGTGGATTTCTGTCGAGCTGACTGGGAAGTGACCAGCGAGGATCGAGCTGACCGATCTTTAGAAGGTTCAGAATTGCTCCTGAGCGGGCCGAACCGGTCTGGGCGCTTAGCCCGAAATGCTGGCACAGTGCATCGGCGCGCATGTGGGGTTTCTGGGACTTGTCGAAAAGGAAGTTGACTCTCCCGATCGCGTAGGCCACGCCGCAGGCCCAGGAGCGCGCAGGACCGGTCACCAGTGGCGATGGCCGCTTGCGGCACAGGGTGGCAACGAGACGTCGGCAGAGGTCGCGGTATTCATCCGTCAGGTGTTGCGCACAAAAGGCGTCGGTAAGCGCAATGATCTCGTCATACCGGTCTTGCATGGCGGCTGGCACCCGCTCGCCGCGAAAGGTTGGCTTCATGGGATTCGCGATCCGTATGCGTCAGTTGCCCAGTTCGGCGAGCCCAAGAACATCGCCCTCCGTTCGATCAGGCGCAGCCACGTGTCCAGTTTCTCGCTGCTGCCGTCAAGTAACCGGTCAACCAGGGTCCGGTCGTTCGCCTTGCCGAGCATGTTATGTAGTCCCAAGTATGCCACGATAAGGTGATACATGGTGCAGCGCAAATCATCACGTTCCCCCTGACAGCGTCGGGCATGGCGATGCAGATCCTCGATGGCAAGCCCAAGTTTCTCGCCGACATACGACAGCGGTATGCCGTCACGATCCTGTCGCGACGTGTACGCTGGGCCGTTGGCGTTCAGGAGAAGATCTGCATCATCTGGAATCTGGGGCATTGCGTATCTCCGTTGCTGTGCTGCCTGATCAGTGAAACGGCGAACTAGCCATGCAGCAATGCTTGTACTTGTGGCCACTACCGCACGGGCACGGCTCGTTGCGCCCGATCTTCGGTTCTTCCCGGCGCATGGGCATACGCGCCGGGATGTGCGCCAGTGCCCGCCGATGCGGCTCGAAGTAACGGTAGATATGGGTCAGTCCGGCGATCATCGTTTCCAGCAGTTCCTCGCGCTTTTCTGCCGGGATCTGTGGTGGCCGCATCTGCGGGTCGGGATTGTGCTCATGATGCAGCATCATGATCGGGATCATCGGTCCACCGTGGTCCTCGTCATGGATCAGCTCACCCCAGCTCGCGGGACGCATCTGTACGCCGCGCATGAAGCCGTGTGCCCAGTCGTTGGCCGGGGCAACACCATCCTCGCGTTCGAGCAACACGGGCAGGTACACGTTCGGCTCATGCAGCGTTTGCCGCAATTCCGTGCTGATCGTGTTCCAGTGACGCATGAGCAGCTCGATGATTTCGGTGGCCTGGCCGTCGCTTTCAAACGAAAAATCTTCCCCCCAGATCTGGGGCAGATACTCGCTGGGCAACACGAT
>NZ_JBFPKG010000156.1:0-2533 GCF_040948665.1 Paraburkholderia sp. BR14320 | reverse complement strand
TTCCTGTGCGTTCATCGCCTCGCGCAGCACCTTCCTGGTGGCGACCCGCTGCGCCAGGGCCAGCACCGCGGCCCCCGCTTCAGGCGCCTCCGGCCACTTTGACAGCGCATTCGCGGCCATCGCCACTGCCTGTGCGTCCATCGCCTCGCGCAGCACCTTCTCGGTGGCGACCCGCTGCGCCAGGGCCAGCACCGCGGCCCCCGCTTCAGGCGCCTCCGGCCATCCGGACAGCCCATTCAGCGCCATCGCCACTTCCTGTGCGTTCATTGCCTGGCGCAGCACCTCCTCGGTGGCGACCCGCTGCGCCAGGGCCTGCACCGCGTGCCCCGCATCAGGCGCCTCCGGCCACTTTGACAGCGCATTCTCGGCCATCGCCACGTCCTGTGCGTTCATCGCGCGGCGCAGCGCCCCGTCGGTGGCGACCCGCAGTGCCAGCACCCGCACCGCGTCCCACGCTTCGGGAGCCTGTGGCCACTTTGACAGCGCGTTCAGGACCTCGGCCACATGCTGCGCGGTCATCGCGCGGCGCAGCGCCTTCCTGGTGGCGACCCGCTGCGCCAGGGCCAGCACCGCAGCCCGTGCTTCAGGCTTCTCCGGCCACTTTGACAGCGCATTCACGGCCATCGCCACTTCCTGCGCGGTCATCGACCGGCGCAGCGCCTTCTCGGTGGCAACCCGCTGCGCCAGGGCCAGCACCGCGTCCCGCGCGTCGGGCGCCTCCGGCCATCTGGACAGCGCATTCAGGGCCATCGCCACTTCCTGCGGGTTCAACGACCGGCGCAGCGCCCCGTCGGTGGCGACCCGCTGCGCCAGGGCCAGCACCGCGTCCCGCGCTTCAGGCGCCTCCGGCCACTTTGACAGCCCATTCGCGGCCATCGCCACTGCCTGTGCGTCCATCGCCTCGCGCAGCACCTTCTCGGTGGCGACCCGCTGCGCCAGGGCCCGCACCGCGCCCCCCGCTTCAGGCGCCTCCGGCCATTTTGACAGCGCATTCGCGGCCATCGCCGCTTCCTGGGGGGTCATCGACGTGCGCAGCGCCTCGTCGTTGGGAATCCGCCTGGCCAGGGCCAGCGCTGCGTTGCAGGTACTCCGCTCCTGCGGCCACTTCGAGAGGGCATTAAGGAGGTTTGAGATGCCCTGGCCGTTCAGCGTGTCGATCAGGCTGTTCGCCTCAAGATGTGCGACAAGGCGCAGCACCGCTTCGCAGCACCTCCCGTATTGCGCCGCCTTGGACAGCGCATTGCCCAGAATGGCCGCCTCCTTGGCCCGGAGCCGGTTCGCCGCGTCCGGCTTCAGCACCTGCGCTGCAATACGTTCCAGCGCCAGCCCGCAGATCTCACGGTCGGCATGCTTGCTCAGCTTGTTGACGAGATGGGCGTAATGGGCAGCCGGCAGGTCCTCACACCAGTCGGTGTCCACGACATAATGCGCCGCCAGTTCGACAGCCTCACGGACGTTCCCGCCTCCAAACCGGCCTTGCGGTATCTGCAGTTTCTGCAGATACCGATTCAGAAAATACACGTTATCGCCAGCATGGTCCGGGCGCAGAAAGACCAGCGCACGCCCGTAGCCATTACGGTGCGCGAGCTCGTTCTCCGCTGCCATGCGCAAACATCGTTGCGGAAAGCCATCATCCCGCCTGTCCCGGGACAGCAGCTGTTGCTGCTCGCGCCGTTGCGCCTCGACCGTCCGGCTGAACTCGTGTTGCCGATATGTCAGGTATTTCGCCAGACACCGGGTGCGGCGCTGCGATTCATACGGGCCGCTGCGTGTCCTTGTACGCTCCCTGTCATCCAGCGCATCCTCCGGATCTCGCACCGTTCGCTTGCGCGATGGGCCCGCTGCCTGAGCCCGGGATTCCTGTGCACCGCTTCCCGTCAGCACCGGCCGATGCTGATAACCGGGCCGGTAGTGCGTGCCCGGACGCACTGACGACGCCCCCGGCTGGCTCCGGTCGCGCGCCTTCTTCTCCGACTCGGGCCTTGCGCGCCGGGGCACGTCGCGCAAGGGATACCCGGCGCTCTCTTCCCCGCCATGAGGCCGGCAGGAGAACGCCCGCTGCCGCTGGGCACCCGGATAAGGCTGCATCCTGCGAGCCTGGCGACGTACGGGTAGCGCCGCCAGCCGCATGTCAAGGGCCGCACCTGTGTGCCGATCCGCAGTTCCTCCTGGCCCCGTCCCGGATCGCCTGGGTGCCGATTCCTCAACCCTTTCATTGTCACCACCATCATGTGGACTTACCGGCCTGTCGATTTTCATTGCAGCATATCCTGGACTTGGCGGGGCGTTGTCACGTTATTGATCCGGCTGTTCCACAGATTCACGAGGTTCGCGATAATCACGCCCTCGCGCTGCTGCGATTCGATGTTGCGCGTCAGCAGTCGCGCGCCGATACAGCGCTTGATTCGCGAGATCTGCGACTCGACCAGCGCGCGCTGGCCATACCCGTATTTGTTGCGGAACGCATGGGTGCCCTTGTCCTTGATGTACCGAACGAGATGGTCGTGCCAGCGTGTCGCCGGTTGATTGTGAA
>NZ_JBFPKG010000155.1:0-2556 GCF_040948665.1 Paraburkholderia sp. BR14320 | reverse complement strand
GAAGGCGCTTCAGGACCTTGGCCAGGCCCGGCGCGAGTGTGGTTCGCGGTGTCTTCGTCTTCTTCATCGCACAGCTCAAAAATTCGCTACCCAATTTTAACGTGGGCCTTACTGCAACAGAACCCTTCAACGCGACCAACTTGCCTGGTCCCGCGGAAGTCGGCCATCCGGGTCGTTGACCTCGATCGAATTGCCATCGCCGAGGCGGTCCGTAAAAACCACGACGTTCGTACCGCTCTCGTGGGTCTGGCTGGGAAACACAATGCCGGTAAAGCCATGCTCCCGAACCATGTCGCTGAGAACCCAGGTAGGGGGCTCGATGTGCATCTCGAATTTCAGGTGCCGCCAATCCTCGCGCCAGTCGTGCCAAAGGTCGTCCCAAAGAGGGCCGCGGCGGAGTTGCCGCAGGTCGACCAGATTACGCAGCGCGACGGTATAGGAGCAGACCGTGCAGGGTGGCAGGAACGGCGAGGTCTGCTGGTACTCGCGCAGCGCCGTCAGTTCTTCCAGCGACAAATAGAGTGCCTCGACACCTTCACGGTTGAAGCGCCCGCCCTTGGCTGCGGCGCCTGCTCCACTGGCTGGCCGGCTGGCCCAGCGGGGTGTATGTGCGCGGTAAAGCACAGTTCCCGCCGGCAAGTGCGTCAGGATCATCCAACAAATCCTGCGCTGATCGACTCCAGATAGTCGATCGCATCCTCAGTCCGCCCGTCCTGGATCAGTTGCAGGATAGTCTTATGGCGAAACGTGGGGATGGGCTGGTTTTTGACCAGAAACAGCGCTCGCTCGAAGTCCGGCTGCACCGCCGCAGCTGCCGACAGCACGCGCACTAGGTCGCGCAAGGTGGACTGGAGTTTCGGTGACTCGGGATGGGTGCGCAGCGTGTTGCGATGAACACCCGCCAAGGTTGCCAGGTCTTGCTGTTGCAACCCCAAGACGTTGGCGAGGTTGGCGGCGGATAGACGGGACGTCCCCGCTTCCCGCGCGGACTCAAGGACGTCGGCAAAGGCAGTGGCGCTCATGGGCCGCTCCAAGTAGCGAACTCTACAAGCACATTATACGCACAGTTGGCGCATACCTCAACGCTCCGCCTCGCGGATCCGAAGTTAATTTTACATAATTTTTTTTATCAATTTATTGGGGCCGGATCATTTAACCAGTTCTGGTCGCCACTCGTGGATGATCGCCTTGAAGTCTGATTCGTAGCGCAGCGTGTCCGGATAGCTACGAGCGCGTGATGCGAATCGGAACACCACGCACATGTCTTCCATGATGTCGTCGTCGACGCTCCATGCCATGGTCATATCGTACGCGCCACACGATGCGGGATTCCACCATGCGAGCAGAAAGTCGGCGACCCGACGGCTCTGGTCGGTATAGTCTTGAGCGATCTTGATCAGGCCGTTCGAGCGCCTGCTTTTCCGCAGGCATCATCTGTTCGGGTCTCATCCGTGGTTCCGCGGGTCCTGAAAGGCGTATTGTTTTCCGTAGGGCAATTAAAAGACCCGGACAGCTCGGCGTCGAGATTCCTTTCCACTTGATCCTGCCATCATCTGGTTTTGATCGACGGATACGCAGGATTCGACCTTGCTGGTCTCGTCATCGGGAGGTTAGAAATGACTTACGGAAAACCAGACGAACTCCTCCGGTTGGTTATCGGGAACCGGCCCCTACCGAAGAATGACCTGGGTCACACCGCGCTGGATGACTTCGACCATTTCTGCGCGTACAGCGGCTGCGATCCGAACGACGCGTGGGCCAAGCTCGCCTATGTGACTGCGAGCCTGAGCCAGCGCCGCAAGTCCGTCAGTCCCCTCGACGAAGAGATGCAGAAGCAATGTGCTGACATTGCCATGCTGCTCACGGATCATTCTCCCGGCACCACGGCAGATATAGCCGAATACTGCGTTCTGTTCTGGGATGGCGACCGATTGGTTGGCGCGCATCTATCCTCTGACGAACCAGGCGTGGTGGACGAGCCGTTCGACATTGATGACGTATTGCCCGACATTCCAGAGGCAATCGAGCACTGGCTTGCGTCCCCCACTTTCACCTTCCGCCCTTCGCTGTTGGAATGGCTCAAGGATGCGCTACCGCGCGAGTCCGGTGTGTGAGCCCCTACAGGAGATCGGTTAGGGGATTTTGATGCTTTCAACGCGCGAGCGACGGGCGCTTCGATTGGGCTGAGTGGTGCTCGGGGTGAAAAACAAGTAGGCACCTCACCTCACGTTGCCCTTTGAGGGCTTGTCCGGTGCTGTTGCCTGTATCGACGACTGTAACCGGGCCTGCCCCAAATAGACCCACTTCGGCCAGATGACCTTCTCCAAACCGGTCAGCCAGCTGGATCCGGTTTTTGCGAACCGGAGTTCCCATAAACGGCCATTGGCGACTTCACCAAATCGGCCACGAACGCCTTCGCAGTCGGTTGGTGTCACTGACCGGCATATTCGAGCCATTCCGGGATCGGCGTAATCGAGCCACCGGATGATCGCCGCAATCGGGCCACTCGATGATCGGCGTATTGGAGCCACCGCAGGATCGGCGTAATCGAGCCAC
>NZ_JBFPKG010000154.1:0-2567 GCF_040948665.1 Paraburkholderia sp. BR14320 | reverse complement strand
GGACTTTTCGGCGTTTAGGCGCCGCAAGTCTTTCGGCGTATAGATGCCAGTAGATTTTCGCCGTAAAGGCGCCACTGGCGTCTGAGTCGGGCGCTCGAACTTCGCCAACCGCTACCCTCCCGGCACGCATTTGCTCCGGAGGGTGGTTTGAAGAGGAAGTTCGAGATGTACCAATATCGACAGGTTCTGGTGCGAATGCGCCAGGGCGACTCCGACCGGGATATCGACCGGTCGAAGATCATGGGCCGCAAGAAGCTGGCGGCCGTGCGGGAGATTGCAACCGAACGCGGATGGCTTTCTCCGGACACCGCTCTGCCGGATGACGCGCAGCTCGCTACAGCGTTTAGTCGCAAGGAGTTCCTGCCGGCGAGCTGTATCTCGTCGGCCGAACCGTGGCGCGAGCAGATCGCCCAGTGGCACGACGCGGGCGTCCCCGGCACGACGATTCACGGCGCGCTGGTGCGCAACCACGGCTACGAGGGAAGCTACTCTTCCGTGTACAGGCTGCTTCAGCAACTGAAGGCGGAGCTCACGCCGGCTGTGCCGATGCGGCTGGAATTCAAACCTGCAGAAGCCGCGCAGGTTGATTTCGGTGCGGGCCCGAGCATCACGGACGCGCACACCGGCGAGATTCACAAGACGTGGTTCTTCGTGATGACGCTGTGCTGGTCACGGCATCAGTACGTTGAATTTGTCCGCGACCAGAGTGTCGACACGTGGTTGCTGTGCCATCGTCATGCCTTCGAGTGGTTCAATGGCGTGGTTGGACGCGTCATCATCGACAATCCCAAGTGCGCCATCGTCAAGGCCTGTATCTACGAACCCGAAGTCCAGCGGGCCTACGCGCAATGCGCCGAAGGGTATTCCTTCAAGATTGATCCGTGTCCGCCGAGGGACCCGGCTAAAAAAGGAATTGTCGAATCGGGCGTCAAATACGTGAAGTCGAGCTTCCTTCCGCTTCGCGAATTCCGTGATCTTGATGACGCCAACCGGCAAGCACAAGCCTGGGTGATGCACGAGGCCGGCACCCGGACGCATGGCACGACGCGCGAGGTGCCGCTCAAGCGTTTCGAAGACGTCGAACAGGCGCTGCTGCTGCCGCTTCCCGATGTGCCGCCCGAGCTGGCAACCTGGGCGCGCGTGAAGGTCCATCGCGACGCGCATGTGCAGTTCCAGCGTGCCTACTATTCCGTGCCGTTCCGGCTTGCCGGTAAAGACCTGTGGCTCAAGGCAACCGCCACCATGGTGCAGCTCTACTACGCGCACGAACTGTCGGCATCGCATGTCCGCCAGTCTGCGCCAGGAACGCGTAGCACGGTGGCCGATCACATGCCGCCAGCAGCACAGGCCTGGCAGTTGCACGACACCCAATGGTGCCTGAGAGAAGCGCAGCGTATCGGCCCGTCCTGCTACGCGCTTGTTCACGCGCTCTTCGGCGATCAGGTTCTCATCAAGCTGCGCGCCGTACAGGGCGTGCTGCGCTTCGCCCAGCAGTTCGGCGCGTCTCGCCTGGAGGCGGCCTGCCGTCGCGCGAATCACTTCGGCACGCCAAGCTACAAAGCCGTCAAGCTGATCCTGCAGAAAGGCCTCGATCAGACCTGGTTGTCGACCGAACCCGTTGAATCGGGCGCGACCACCTACACCCACGGCGGCCGCTTCTGCCGCGATACCCAGACTCTCCTGATCCATTGAATATGAATCCAATTCCCGAACTCACGTCTTCCCTCAAGCAATTGCGCCTGTCCGGCATCCTGGACACGCTCGAAGCACGCAACCGCGAAGCCATCGACCGCAAGCTCGCCTACACAGACTTCCTCACGTTGCTGATCCAGGACGAGATCGCCCGGCGCGATCATCGCAAGCTCGACGCCCGCATGCGTCGCGCCAACTTCCGTGGGCAGAAGACACTGGAAGGTTTCGACTTCGACCGGCTACCCAATCTTAATCGCGCCGTCGTCCATGATCTCGCGACCTGCCGCTTCATCGATGAGAAGGTCAGCGTGCTGATCGCCGGTCCGTGCGGAACGGGCAAAAGCCATCTGGCGCAGGCACTGGGCCATGCGGCCGCCCGGCAAGGTCACGATGTTCTGTTCATGACCCAGACCCGGCTTCTCGGCGCGCTACGCAACGCGCAAGCCGTGGGCTCCTACGAACGGCGCTTCCAGGCGCTTGCCAAGGTCCCGCTGCTCATCATTGACGACTTTGGACTGAAGCCCATGCGCGCACCCGAAGACGAAGACTTCCACGATCTGATTGCCGAGAGGTACGAGCGTACATCGACCGTCTTAACGAGTAATCTGGATTTTACCGAATGGGGTGACGCGTTCGCGACCAACAAAATGCTCGGCGCCGCAACGCTTGATCGCCTGCGACATGCCGCGTACCGCGTCGTGCTCGACGGCGAAAGCTATCGTGTCCCACGCCCGATGCCCGAGAGCAACAAATCAGCACTTGCGAGAGGAGGTAAAAACAAGGATTCTTGATACCCGTTCGAGCCCCGAATCAGGCGCCTGTCGCTGGCGCCATTACGCCGAAAACACCCGGCTCCTTTACGGCGAAAGGCAACA
>NZ_JBFPKG010000153.1:0-2577 GCF_040948665.1 Paraburkholderia sp. BR14320 | reverse complement strand
CCGCTTGCGCGGCCCACCCGTTTTCAGTCTTGCCTTGTAAGGCATGAAAGCTCGCCTGTCGGATAGATCACTGGGCTCTTTCTACCGGACCCACGGTCGCCGCGCAAGGACCCTGCTGAACAAAGCCGGATGATCATAGGCATCCGTAAAAATGCGCACATGCCGGGCGCGAAGGCGGCGCGCCGCGTGCGAAGCACGGTGTTATCGGCACGCGAGGACGGCTCCTTAAACTCTTAAACGCCAACGCGAATCGCTCGATGGAACTGCGAAGCGTGTGTTCATCTTCGCTCGTGACGAAACATCTTCGCCTTTGCGGGCGTTGCGCCCGTGGCGCATGCTAGCGTCGTCAGACCGGGCTTCACTGCTTTCAAACAACTCCAGGTGCGCGCCGCTTGCACGCTGGACCGTCCACGCTTTAAGGAGCACACATGCCACTTCCTGGTGACTATCATATTGGCCCCGCTGCACCTGTTGACACCGACGCCGCCGCGCACGAGCCAAAATCCCCGGTCCGGCGGCCCTTCGGCGCCCCCACGGCAAGTCAAAACGCTGGAGTGCTCGACGGCCTGAAGGCGGGTGGACCGTCGCCGCGTGCGCGGTCCGCCGGCCGCCGGCCGTCAGCCGCCTCCCGCACATTCGCCTTCCGGCATGCCGGAAGGTCCGCCGCAAATGTCGCCTCAGGATGTCCAGTCGCACAACAATCAGATGTCGCAGCTATTCCAGATGGCGCTGAATGTGTCGCAAAACAGCCGTCAGCTTCTACAAAAGGCTATGGACGGCGAAAGTCAGCTAGCCGCATCGGAAGCCGCGGGAATGGAGCGAGCCGCCCGCTGATTGCGCGGGGCTCGCGAACCGGTAGTGGTGCAATTTGGATGCGCTGGTCTGTTACGCCCGGGATTTTGACGAGCACGAGCCAATGGGTAAGCTGAAAGGGCGTTGTCAAGTTGGGTACTATAGGTCAATGTCTCGGCACATGCATAGTTATCCTTGTCAGTCAACCGTCTCAACCGGGTCTGAGGCGGTCCAGCCATGCCATGTTGCGAGACGTTCTTTGAGGATGGCGCGATGACGAGCGGCGTTCATCTGATGTCTTGATAGCGCGAAGTGCTGACGGATCGGGCCGAAGCACGAAAGAAAAGCCTGCGTGCGATGCGCCTCGCGAAACCCGCACATCTGGCATTCCCGCCTACGGGTCGGCTGGTGGCTGTTCTCGGCGCGGTTGTTCGCGCGTGCGGCCGCTTTGACGAAAACGTGCTTTACCTGAGCAAGCTCAGGGATATCAGCCTTCGCCGCCGGATAACTGCGCAGCTGGTCGGTGGCGATCTTGCGCGGCACCGGGTTTGAACGTAGCACCCCGCCGGAAGAAGCGCTTTGCCGCGGCCTTGTCGCGACGCTTTTGCACCAGCACGTCGAGTTCGGCGCCATGCTCGTCGACCGCGCGCCACAGGAGATACGGCTCACCGCGCAGCGTCACGAATACCTCATCTAAATGCCAGGTGCTGCCGGGCTTGGGCCGCACCGCTTTGGCGCGCTGAGCGAATCCAGCGCCGAACTTGTCGCACCAGCAACGGATCGTTTCATATGTGACCACAACGCCACGCTCAAGCAACAACTCCTCGATGTCGCGCAGGCTCAGGCTGAACCGCAAGTACCAGCGAACGGCGCAACTGATGACAATAGCAGGGAAACGGTGGCCGTGATAAAGCGATTTTCTTTTCTTCATCACTTCATTTTACCGTCACATCTCCAGCGACCTGACAGTGCCGATCGAGGTGTTCTGCCCAGCTACAGCCCTGAGCTCAATCCCAACGAGATGGCCAACGCCGACCTCAAGCAAAGCGTCACACGGCGGGCGCCAACGCGTACCAGGCTGCAACTGGTCAAGCCCACCGCGCACCATTACTGGGTTGTGCAGAAGCAACCCGAACGCATCCGGCGATACTTCCAGCATGATCCTGTCCGTTATGCGGCTTGATTTCAACATTTTATTGCCGGATCAATAGTCTGGATTTATAAGGCATTATTCAATGGTGGCTTCATGAAGTTGCGCTTTTACACAACCCGCAGCATCTTTGCAATACCCCCATCCGGACAAAGCCGTTAAGCGTCGGAGGTTCGCTAGGGTTGTTGCAATTTCGCCATTAGAGCCAATGCCAACACCAGTTTTGTAGCATGGTGCTCATATAGTGCTCATCTCAATATCGGAGTCGTAACGTGCCTCTCAACATATCCAGTTCCTCGCGCTCCTCAGTCGTGCAAGAGTATGCGTCGCTTTCAGACATCCAAGATTCCCGTCTCAATGCGGTGATAGGTTCCCCTGCCCCCAAGCGAATTCCCGTCTCGAAAAATATTTTCGAAGCCATGGGAATCGCCAGCAGAGTGGTTAAAGAAACCGGCTACAAAACTTTTCCTGATGGGCCCGCCAACCAAGAGGCGGCAATCTGGATGAGCGGAGGTCGCAGCTGGACCAGAATGAAGCTCGCGCGTGACAGGATTAATGACGGGCACTGCGCGAACGAGGCCGAAGAAATCGGAGCAATTAAGCAAATGGGAGGGGGAAGTTGCGGCGAGCACCGT
>NZ_JBFPKG010000152.1:0-2577 GCF_040948665.1 Paraburkholderia sp. BR14320 | reverse complement strand
GTAAGCGGCTCGGCAGGGCCGATCCCCGATCCGCGCGCGCGTGGGGCATGATGTGAGAGCGTGGATTGTTTGCATGGTCGTTGACACGACCTATCTCGATCTACCCGGTCAAGCGGTGTGCGTGGGCGGAGCTGCGGGCTTCAGTTTGTCGGCCACGTTCCAGGGAAGCAGTTCGTCGATGCGGTTGACCTTGTGGTCCGCGATACGGGTGAGCACGTGTTCGAGGTAGGCACGCGGGTTGATTTCGTTGAGTTTGCACGTGCCGATGAGACTGTACATCGCCGCCGCACGCTCACCGCCGCTGTCGGAGCCAACGAACAAATAGTTTTTCCTGCCCAACGCTACACAACGCAGGGCATTTTCTGCAAGCACATTGCTGATCTCGGCACGTCCGTCTTCGCAGTAGAACGTGAGCGCCGCCCAATGGTTCAGCGAGTAGTTGATCGCGCCCGTGAGCGTAGACTTCTTCGACAGCGTTGCAAGCGTGGCCCTGATTGTCGATTCGAACGTGTTGAGCAGAGGCTTGCTCTTCTCCTGCCGCACACGCAACCGCTCATCGGGTGGTTTGCCGCGAATGTCGGCTTCGATGCTGTAGAGCTCTCCGATCATCTCGAGCAGTTTCTGGGTATCCGGAGTCGGCGTGCGCTCGTGAACGTCGTACACGTACCTCCTCGCGTGATCCCAGCATGCCGCTTCGAAGACGTCGCCGCTTGCGTACAGCTGATCGAAGCCGGCGTAGGCATCGGCCTGCAGGATTCCCTTGAAGTTGGCGAGATGCGTTTGCGGATGAACACCCTTGCGGTCCGACGAGTACGTGAACCAGACTGCCGCAGGTTCCGCCGAGCCCGAGCGTCGATCGTCGCGCACATAGACCCAGAATCGGCCGGTTGTCGTCTTCTGGTTGCCCGGTGCGAGGACGGGAACCGTTGTATCGTCGCCATGGAGCTTGCCGGCAGCCAGCACGTAGCGCTGGATCGCCTCGACCAGCACCATGCAGAGTTCAACGATCTGGCCGAGCCAGCGGCCCATGCTGGCGCGATCAAGCGTCACGCCGTCGCGGGCCGCGATCTCCGACTGGCGATACAGGGGTTGGTGATCCGCGAACTTCGATACCGCGATATCGGCCAGCAGGCTTGGATGCGCGATGCTGCGCTCGATCGGCAGGCCCGGCATCGGCAGTTGTTCGATATGGCCACAGCCGGGGCAAAGCAATTTGCGCCGGATCGTGCGGATCACCTTGAATGCGGCGGCTACGCGCGCGAGCTGTTCGGATGCGTCCTCGCCCAGCGGCTGCATGGTCGTCGCACACGTGGGGCAGAGCGGATCGGGCTCGAGAACGATCTCCTCGCGCGGCAGGTGCGGCGGGAGCGGCCCTCGCGAAGGCGATTTGCTGGCCGGCGCATTCGGTGTCCTGTCCCGCTGGTTACGCGCCTCGGCAGCACCACGACCGCCCGTCAGGTCCTCCAGCTGCGCCTCGAGCTTGTCGATCTGCTTCGCGAGTTGTTCAGACTTGCGCCCGAAGTGCATCCGCCTAAGCTTGTCGATCTGCGCCTTCAAGCGCTCGATCTCGTCATCTCGCGCGGCGAGTTCCTGCACCATCTTCGCAATCGATGCCTGGTGCTCAAGCAGCGATGCCTGTTGCGCGAGCACCATGGCACGGAGCTCGGCGACGTTATCGGGAAGCGGCGCCTGATCGGACATGCGTCGCAGTTTACGAGCCTTCCTCGCGGTTTACAACATCGAGAGTGCGGCGGTGCGTCGTGGCTGTCGCCAGTCGATGCCCTCGAGCAACATCGACAACTGTGCAGTCGTCAGATGGATCTTGCCGCCATCGGCCTGTGGCCAGATGAAACGCCCTCGCTCCAACCGTCTCGCGAGAAGCCAGAGTCCGTCGTCAGTAGCCCAAAGCACCTTCACGAGATCGCCGCGGCGCCCGCGGAAGATGAAGACGTTACCGTCCAGTGGATTCTCATTGAGCGCTGTCTGCACCTTCGCCGACAGCCCTTGGAAGCCGCAGCGCATGTCGGTGATGCCGGCAACGAGCCAGACACGCGTGCCCGCCGGCAGGCCGATCATCGGGCAAGCTCCCGAATGAGCAGCCGCAGCAACGCCGGCGAGACCTCACCGGAGATTCGAACGCGTGCACGATCAAATTCGATCTCGCAGACGTTGTCGGGCGGCGAGTTGGTATCGTCGGTCATGGGCGTTGCCTCCGAAGGCTCCGCGACAACGCCCACTGGAAGAAGTACCGTCGAGCTGGCATCAGGTTTCGAGGCCACCGCCGAATGCTCTGGACATGGCGCGCCGAACACGCCTTGCAGATACTGACGCCGCCACCGGAACAACAAATTGGTGTTGACGTCGTTACGGCGTGCAACCAGCGAAACCGAAGCTCCTGCTTCGAAGGTCTGCTCGACCAGGTGCCGCTTGGTTTCCACCCGAAAGTTTGGTCGCTTGACCTTCGCGATCCGATTCAATGTCTCGTCCACTTTAGTTCCCACCAAATTATTTAGCGGGAACTAAACTACCAACCGGTTCGCTCAGCCGTCGAGAATGGCCGTCATGAGCCGCTTACCC
>NZ_JBFPKG010000151.1:0-2619 GCF_040948665.1 Paraburkholderia sp. BR14320 | reverse complement strand
GCCATCTTCGAGGAGCGCTTCAGAACCATCGAGCGCGTCTTCGCCTGGGAAGACAAGTTTCGCCGTCTGTTGCTGCGCTTCGAACGCATCAGCGAGGTGCACTACGCGTTCAAGACGCTCGCTTATACGATGATCAACCTTCGGCACTATTGCTGAAAATCATCGCAGGACGTACGGCTCCATGGTCGGTTCACCGTGCCATGCATTGCAACCTCCATTACGTTCGCATTCCTGATGATAATACGTCGTCGTATGATTTTATAGTCATAATTTTTCGCAACGGTCCCGCCCATTTCGCCCACTCATGAATGTCGCGAAAAATCCGTGAGTTGCAAGAGGCCGAAACCCGCAATCTGTTGTGCGGCATTCGCTACTTGTGCAGGAGCCGGCACGGCCGGTAGTCGACCGAAAGGTTTTGCGAGCTGAGTTCCGAAGTCTCCCAGCGGCTTGCGAGGCACGGAGTTGTCCCCGCCGATGAGCTGTCCAGGGTTGTTGAACACCGAATTCCTGCCCCCCCACACTTGGGTCGGGTTGCGTGAGAAAGAGTTAGGGCCACCCAAAATTAGATTCGGGTTGCGCATCACTTCGACTTGCAAACGAACACCCTCGAAGCTGTCGTTAACGAGCTTGACCAGATCGTTGTTCTTTCCAAAGCAACCATCATCGCCGCCAATTTTTCCGGTCGCGAGACATTTCTCAAGTTCTTGCGCGGTGTACTGCTCGGCGACGCATATAACAAATGCAAATGGCCTCCAGCGCTCGAGATCGCGCATTCAGCCACAATCATTTCGGCGTTGCTCAGATGCGAGCCACCGGCGCATAGAGCGGCGCTGGTGTAATCGGAGTAATGCTCTGAGACACAGGCGGCAATACGTTGTTCGTCGGGCGACAACCGCGAGCCGCCGGCGCAAAACGCCGCTCCGTAAAGATTATCTTGATGTTCAGATACACAGGAGACAAGGCGTCTTTGATCAGAAGACATCCTCGGAAGCGCGATGCAAAGACCGGCCTTCACGGCATCGTCCGAATACTCGGATATACATGCGATCTGTCGTTGCTGCTCCGGTGAAAGATGACTCGCTCCGATGCACGGCACAGCGCTCGTGGGATGATCTTTGTTATCCATCAGGCATTGCAGCGCGCGGGCCTGGTCGGCCGGAAGGCCGTCGGAAGCGACGCATAGCGCAGCAGCATGGAGATTGGCTTGGTAGCCGACAATGCACCCCAAAGCAGCTTTCTGTCTATCGGTCAGAGCTCCCTTCGCGCCACATGAGGCTGCGCTAGCGAGATCGCCCGCCGTTTTACCGAGACAAGTGACGACGTCCTCTGCCTCAGGCGACACTCTAACGTGAGCGGAACAGAGCGCCATGTGTCCAACATTGTCCGTATGCTGTTGCCAGCACAGGTCAATATGCTTCTGCGCGGGCCACATTTCTACACTGGTCCAACACCCGAAAAATTGGTTCTTGTTTGCGGTGGGATCGGCTTCGGGGGAGAGTGTTAAGGAAGGTCTGCAAAAGTCCTGGCATTGACGCCCCGTTCAGCTATCCTGGAAGCATCGCGAATTAGTTGAGGAGAAGAGTAATGTCGCAGTTGGGTCTTGACCTGGATCTGTCATCCAAGCGCACGCGCAAGCGGGAATTTCTCGATGAGATGCGGCGTGTCGTGCCTTGGTCGAAGCTGATTGCGCTGATCGAGCCGCACTATCCGGCAGGCAAAACCGGACGGCCGCCTTTCCCGATCGCGACGATGCTGCAAATTCATTTTATGCAGCAGTGGTTTGGTCTGTCGGACCCTGCAATGGAAGAGGCGCTGTACGACGTGCCGCTGTATCGCGAGTTCGCGGGTCTCGACGGCGGCATGGTGCGTTTGCCGGATGAAAGCACGATTCTCCGGTTCCGCCATCTGCTTGAAACACATGGGCTGGCCGCGCAAATGCTCGCACTGGTCAATGAGATCCTGACGGAGAAGGGCTTGATGCTAAAGGCTGGATCCGCAGTCGACGCCACCCTGATTGCCGCGCCCAGTTCGACAAAGAACGGTTCCGGCACCCGGGATCCGGAAACGCACTCGACGCAGAAAGGCGGCAACTGGTATTTCGGAATGAAATCGCACATCGGCGTCGACGCAGACTCCGGACTGGTTCATACAGTCATTGGAACGGCGGCCAATGTGCACGACACCACCGTTGCCCAGGCGTTGCTGCACGGCAA
Organism: Paraburkholderia sp. BR14320; assembly: GCF_040948665.1. Classification (NCBI taxonomy): domain Bacteria; kingdom Pseudomonadati; phylum Pseudomonadota; class Betaproteobacteria; order Burkholderiales; family Burkholderiaceae; genus Paraburkholderia; species Paraburkholderia sp. BR14320. The sequence goes on along the minus strand of NZ_JBFPKG010000151.1, from coordinate 406 downwards.
GGAGACGGATGTCTACGCTACGCCTGGTATCAGGGAATCGAAAAGCATTGTGAGGCCGACGCAGCTCGTTGGCATGTTGCGATGAGACCGGGCAAGCGCAGACTACTGGACCGGAGTAATCCTCTGGACGCGATATACGATCAGATCGAGCGGCTCAAGGCCGGTATCCGTGCCAATGTTGAGCACCCGTTTCGCGTCATCAAGCGGCAGTTCGGCTATGCGAAGACCCGCTATCGCGGTTTGATGAAAAACACTGCCCAGATCACCACGTTGTTCGCTTTGAACCGCCCCGGGATTTCCGGAGGCTCCACTTCTTGAGAAAATGGAGCTATGGAAAACACGAAGAAGAAGTGCCCAAGGTACTCGCCTGAAGTTCGTGAGCGGGCTGTGCGAATGGTTCTGGAAC
>NZ_JBFPKG010000150.1:0-2644 GCF_040948665.1 Paraburkholderia sp. BR14320 | reverse complement strand
GTATCAGAAAGCCTCACACAGTATTAGAGGAAGGTTTATCTGTCGAAAGACGGATTGATCATCGTCAGTACGTTGAGTGAGCGACCGGTTTCTGACGAAACCGAAAACAGTAACAGGTTTGAACTGAAGAGTTTGATCCTGGCTCAGATTGAACGCTGGCGGCATGCCTTACACATGCAAGTCGAACGGCAGCACGGACTTCGGTCTGGTGGCGAGTGGCGAACGGGTGAGTAATACATCGGAACGTGTCCTGGAGTGGGGGATAGCCCGGCGAAAGCCGGATTAATACCGCATACGCTCTGTGGAGGAAAGCGGGGGATCTTTCGGGACCTCGCGCTCAAGGGGCGGCCGATGGCAGATTAGGTAGTTGGTGGGGTAAAGGCCTACCAAGCCGACGATCTGTAGCTGGTCTGAGAGGACGACCAGCCACACTGGGACTGAGACACGGCCCAGACTCCTACGGGAGGCAGCAGTGGGGAATTTTGGACAATGGGCGCAAGCCTGATCCAGCAATGCCGCGTGTGTGAAGAAGGCCTTCGGGTTGTAAAGCACTTTTGTCCGGAAAGAAAACCTCGTGGCTAATATCCGTGAGGGATGACGGTACCGGAAGAATAAGCACCGGCTAACTACGTGCCAGCAGCCGCGGTAATACGTAGGGTGCGAGCGTTAATCGGAATTACTGGGCGTAAAGCGTGCGCAGGCGGTGCTGTAAGACCGATGTGAAATCCCCGGGCTTAACCTGGGAACTGCATTGGTGACTGCAGCGCTGGAGTATGGCAGAGGGGGGTGGAATTCCACGTGTAGCAGTGAAATGCGTAGAGATGTGGAGGAACACCGATGGCGAAGGCAGCCCCCTGGGCCAATACTGACGCTCATGCACGAAAGCGTGGGGAGCAAACAGGATTAGATACCCTGGTAGTCCACGCCCTAAACGATGTCAACTGGTTGTCGGGCCTTCATTGGCTTGGTAACGTAGCTAACGCGTGAAGTTGACCGCCTGGGGAGTACGGTCGCAAGATTAAAACTCAAAGGAATTGACGGGGACCCGCACAAGCGGTGGATGATGTGGATTAATTCGATGCAACGCGAAAAACCTTACCTACCCTTGACATGGATGGAATCCTGCTGAGAGGCGGGAGTGCCCGAAAGGGAGCCATCACACAGGTGCTGCATGGCTGTCGTCAGCTCGTGTCGTGAGATGTTGGGTTAAGTCCCGCAACGAGCGCAACCCTTGTCCCTAGTTGCTACGCAAGAGCACTCCAGGGAGACTGCCGGTGACAAACCGGAGGAAGGTGGGGATGACGTCAAGTCCTCATGGCCCTTATGGGTAGGGCTTCACACGTCATACAATGGTCGGAACAGAGGGTTGCCAAGCCGCGAGGTGGAGCCAATCCCAGAAAACCGATCGTAGTCCGGATCGCACTCTGCAACTCGAGTGCGTGAAGCTGGAATCGCTAGTAATCGCGGATCAGCATGCCGCGGTGAATACGTTCCCGGGTCTTGTACACACCGCCCGTCACACCATGGGAGTGGGTTTTACCAGAAGTGGCTAGTCTAACCGCAAGGAGGACGGTCACCACGGTAGGATTCATGACTGGGGTGAAGTCGTAACAAGGTAGCCGTATCGGAAGGTGCGGCTGGATCACCTCCTTTCCAGAGCTATGCATTCAGTGCATTCAAGTGCTCACGCTTATCGGCTGTGGTTTAGAGAAGCAACGCAGACAGACTCAGGGGTCTGTAGCTCAGTCGGTTAGAGCACCGTCTTGATAAGGCGGGGGTCGATGGTTCGAATCCATCCAGACCCACCACTGTCTTGTCTGGTGAGCTGGTCGGGTGAGCCCCTCTGGAGTGTGTGCTGTATGACTGGGGGATTAGCTCAGCTGGGAGAGCACCTGCTTTGCAAGCAGGGGGTCGTCGGTTCGATCCCGTCATCCTCCACCAATCCTCAATGCGCAGGGTTCTGCACACATGCAGAGCGTTGCGCATTGGCGATTGAGCCAGTCAGCGCGATGTGAGGCAACTCATGATCGGCTGTCGTTCTTTAACAATCAGGAAGAAGTAGTAAAGAGATTCACGAAAGCGGGCCTGGAGATGGGTGCGTGAGTAGGTGAATCAGGGTTGTGATTGTATCGATGTATTTTATAAGTGATCGAGAGATCGCTTTGGAATACGGCGCAACACGAATACTCAACCTGTAGCGCGTGCGTCTGAACTGAGACACACCCGTTATAGGGTCAAGCGAACAAGTGCATGTGGTGGATGCCTTGGCGATCACAGGCGATGAAGGACGCGGTAGCCTGCGAAAAGCTCCGGGGAGCTGGCAAACAAGCTTTGATCCGGAGATGTCCGAATGGGGAAACCCACTCCTAATGGAGTATCCGTAGCTGAATCCATAGGCTGCGTGAAGCGAACGCGGTGAACTGAAACATCTAAGTAACCGCAGGAAAAGAAATCAACCGAGATTCCCAAAGTAGTGGCGAGCGAAATGGGATCAGCCTGTACTCTTTATTTGCAGTGTTAGCCGAACGCTCTGGAAAGTGCGGCCATAGCGGGTGATAGCCCCGTAGGCGAAAACATTGTGAAAGAACTGGGTGTACGACAAGTAGGGCGGGACACGTGAAATCCTGTCTGAAGATGGGGGGAC
>NZ_JBFPKG010000014.1:0-157806 GCF_040948665.1 Paraburkholderia sp. BR14320 | reverse complement strand
ATAGAAGCGCGCGCCGAACACGAATTGCACGATCGACGCGAGCACGAACTGCGGCCACGCCGGCAGCATTGCGTGCAGGCCGAACCATTCGCCGAACATCGGCGCGACGAGCGGCAGCGTCAGCAACGCGGACGCGACCACGCTCGCGAGGTCGCGGCGGATTTGAATCTGCTTGCGGTCGACGGCCGGGGCGTGCGTCGTGTCGAGGATCTCGCTGACGTCGCCAGTCGAGGCGGCCGTCGCTGCCGTCGGCTCGGCCGGAGCGACAGCAGCGGGCGGTGCGCTGAGCGTCGCTTCGTAGCCGGCTTTCCTGACGGCGGCGATCAGCGCGGCGGCATCGGCGGATGCGGTGCCTTGCGGATGAACGGTGGCGGTTTCGGTCGCCAGATTGACCGACGCGCGCACGACGCCAGGCACCTTCGCGAGCGCCTTTTCGACGCGCAACGCGCAGGCGGCGCAGGTCATGCCGCCGATCTCCAGTTCAGTGGTCAGCGGCGTGTCGGCGGGTGCCGCGGCAAGCGGCGCGATTGTCTGTTCGGCGACATCGGAGTTAGCGACCGGCGTTGCTTCATATCCGGCCTTGCGCACGGCATCGGCCAGTTGCTGAGGCGCGAGCGTCGCGTCGCTTTCCACGCGGGCGCGCTCGGTCGCGAGATTCACCGATGCGCGCGCCACCCCCGGCAGCTTGGTCAGCGCTTTTTCGACGCGGCTCGCGCACGACGCGCAAGTCATCCCGCCGATGTCGAGTTCGACGACGCGCGTAAGTGAAGGGGAAGCGGCAGCGTCGGCGGGGCGCTGCGGGTTGGCAAGTCCGGTCATGGCGGGCAAGGCTCGTGGCGGCATCGGGCCGCATGGTGAAGCCAGTATCGACCTTCCCATGATGGGAAGGTCAAGGCCGGATTATGCGCTCGCCGTCAAAACGCCGGCGGCGCGTCGAGCATCGCCTGTCCGACCGCTTTCTGTTGATCGCCGTCGCGCGCGAGCAGCGTTTGCGCGGCGCCGCGCCGGTCTTCGGCCGCCTTGTTCTGGCCGAGCTTCCATTTGCCGACGAGCCGGGTCACCTCGATTTCGATACCGACTATCGCGCCGAGCATCTGCGCGATGTAGTCGGCCGGCGCGTCGCCCATCTTCCACGGCACCGGCTCGCCGGCTTCCATCTTGCGCGTGAGTCGCGCGACGAGGCCGCGCACGAACGATTCATCGTCATGCACCACGATCCTGCCATGTGCATGTACGACCATATAGTTGTAGGTCGGCACCTGCTTGTGCGTTTCGTGTTTGCTCGGGTACCAGCTCGGCGAAATATAGGCGGTGGGCCCCTGGAAGATTACGAGCGCTTCGGGATGAGTCGCGGCTTCCTGCCAGACCGGGTTCGCCCGCGCGACGTGCGCGCGCAGTACCAGCCGTGACGAATCCGCCGCGTCCGCCTGAGCCTCGAACGGCAAATGATTCGCGTCGAGCCCATTGGGGCCGTGCGTAATCAGCGCGCCGAAAGAGTGCTCGGCGATCAGGCGGTGAAGAACCTCTGGACGGTTCTCTTCGAAATGGGCGGGCATGTACATTGAAACGCTCCGAATGCAGGACGACGAAAGAGTAGGGGCAATCGGCAAAAAGGCGGATCGACGGATTCGCGAATCAAAAAAGCGTCGCGCGTTCGCGCGAGCCGTTGGCGCGGGAACATAATGTGGCAGCGACGCTGGATGCTCCCTCTGGTAGCCGCTTGTGCGCCGCTAGCTGCAATTCCCTGCTTTGTGCTTGCCTGGCTAGCAAGGATACGATACAACGCGAGGTTGTCGGAATCGCAATCCGCGGACTCGCTGCGCAGTGTTTCGGGAGAACCGCGCATGCACGTGGCGCTGCACACCGGCATCTCCTATAGGACTGCACGCTCCGCACTCTGAACGAATGATAAAAAATCTCCGAGAACTGTTTTTGCTGCAACGAACCTGTGTTTCGCTCGCGGGTCTCGCACTGCTAGCCAGCTGCGCGTCGACCCCCATCGCGACGCAACAAAGCAACGGCTGGGTCAAGGACGAAGTCGCCGACTCGTACGTATTCGGCTATCCGCTCGTGCTGATGAGCGCCGCGCGCGATGCGGCGGTCGGCACAGAGCCGGGCCAGGCGCCGTTCAACACGCTGCGTCACGCGCAGGCGCTGCCGCCGATCGGCGCGACCAACCCGCCGCAGCCGAGCCTCGACACGCTCGACTCGACCGGCTGGCTCGACCTTGCAGCCGAGCCGGTGATCCTGGCGCTACCTGATTCGCATGGCCGTTACGTCGATGCGCGCGTGCTCGACATGTGGACCAACGTCGCGTGGTCGACCGGGCCGCAGTTCGCCACGGGCACGGGCACTGCGAAGGGCCTGCGCGCGCAGACGATCGCGTTCGTCGCGCCGGGCTGGAAGGGCGAGCTGCCGAAGGGCGCGACGCGCGTCGAGGTGCCGACCCGCAACGCCTGGATCAGCGTGCGCATCCAGTCGAGCGGTGCGCGCGATCTGAACGCGGTGCGCAAGCTGCAGCGCGCGATCCGTCTGGAGCCGTTGAGCGTGTTTGTCGGCGACGCGGAGCCGGCGGTGCCGCCGCGCAGTTACGCAAGTAGCGTGGCGGGCCCGAGCGGCACGCCGGCGCAGCAGGTCGCCGCGCTCGACGCAAGCGGCTTCTTCGGCCGTCTTGCCGATGCGTTGCCTGACAATCCGCCGACACCGGCCGATCCGCACGCGCTCAAGTTCCTCTCCGACCTCGGCGTGACGCCGGGCGATCCCGTGAAGCTGCCGAAGTCATCGGCTGTGCTCGCGGCCGGTCTCGCCGAGGGTCGCGAGCGCGTCGCGACACCGCCGTCGAATCTGCTGAGCGCGAATGGCTGGAGCTGGCTCGGCGACGGCGTCGGCAACTATGGTCCCGACTACGCATTGCGCGCGTATGCGGCGAGCGCGCAGTTGGGGATCGGCACGAAGGATGACGAAGTACGCGCGGTCGTCACGCAGGACAGCGACGGCAACACGCTGAACGGCGCGAATCGCTACGTGATCCACTTCGCGGCGAACCAGTTGCCGCCGGTGCGCGGATTCTGGACGATCACCGCGTACACGAAGGATGGCGCGCTGAGCGAGAACGCGCCGGCGCGGCTCGCGGTTGGCGATCGCAATGGCGCGCGCCGCAATCGCGATGGTTCGCTCGATGTGGTCGTGTCGTCGACGCGCAGCCGCACCGGCAACTGGCTGCCCGCACCGCGCGCGGACATGCAACTGGTGCTGCGCCTCTATGCGCCGAAGCCGCAAGCCACCGACGGCAGCTGGCAGCCGCCGCCGGTCGTGCGGCAATGATGTGAACGGCGCGCGGGCAAACCGCGCGCCGCCGTCCGGTGTCGTTATCTAACGCTCGCGATAATTTCTGCGCGGGAAAACCGGTCGGTCAGCAGCACGATTCGTCAAGGTGGGCCTGACATTCCTGTCTAACCATTGATTCAAGACTTATACTGCCGCTTGCGGGATCTCTGTTTTTCGCGGCGGGCTTGCCGCCGCCTTCCTCCACATCGAGCATGGCAAGCCTCAATAAAGCATCGTTAGCCTCCTCCATTCAGACTGTGCGCGCAGTCGCGCAGTCGCACCGTACGCGGCGAATTCTCGTCGGTTTGTTGATCTTCGTCGTCGTGTTCGGCCTGCTCGGCTTTTTCGCGGCGCCGCCGCTGATTCGCCATATCGCGAGCCAGCAACTGAGCAAGCAGCTCGACCGGCCGGCGTCGATCGGCCGCATCGCGCTCAATCCGTACACCCTGCGTTTCGAGGCCGACAACGTGCATATCGGCGAGCGCGGCGGCGCGGGTGACTTCGTCGATATTTCGCGGCTCATCGTGAAGCCGTCGTGGAGCTCGCTGTTTCGCGGCGCGCCGATCGTCGACGAAGTGCAGGTCGATTCACCGCGCTTTCATCTCGTTCGCCTCGATGCACAGCATTTCAATTTCAGCGACCTGATCGAGAAGTTCGCGAATCAGCCGGCAAAACCGAACAGCAAGCCGACGCAGTTCTCGGTGTCCAACATTCGCGTCGAAAACGGCCAGGTCAAGTTCGACGACCGCGTGCTCGGCACGAGTCACGTGATCGATGAATGGAAGCTCGGCATTCCGTTCATCGCGACGCTGCCGTCGAAGACCGATATCTTCGTCGAACCGCTACTGCGCGCGCGCATCGACGGCGACAGTCAGCTCGCGATCGACGGCAGGACCAAGCCGTTCGCTGCGTCGCGCGAGTCGGAAGTGTCGCTGCGCTTCGACGATCTCGACGTGCCGAAGCTGGTGTCCTACGCGCCGTCGAAGCTGCCGGTGATCGTGCAGTCGGGCAAGCTGTCCACCGACCTGAAGCTGAACTTCGTGATGGCGAACGACACGCCGTCGCTGCGCGTGGCCGGCACCGTCGACCTGAACGGCGTCGACGTGCAGGATCAGGGCAAGGCCCCGTTCTTCGCGGCGCGCGCGGTGCATGTGGCGGCGGCATCGCTCGAGCCGTTGAAGAGCGTCTATCACTTCGACGATATCCGCATCGACGCGCCGAGCGCGAGTCTCGCGCGCGACAAGAACGGTGTGTTGAGCGTCGAGCATATGTTTGCGCCCGCGCCGGGCAAACCGGCGGCAAAGGAAACCGCGGACACCAATGCCAAGCCCAAAGCCGCCGCCGCCGAAAAAGCGGCCCCGCCGTTCGACGTCGCGATCAAACGTTTCACACTCAACGACGGCACTGTGAACGTACACGACGAGGCCGCGTCCCGTCCGGTCGAAGCCGGTCTGCAAAATCTCGCGGTCACGCTGACCGATTTCTCGACGCTCGCGTCGGCGCCCGCGCATTACACGCTGAACACCAACCTGAAGGACGGCGGCGGTTCGCTCGCCGCCGACGGCACGGTCGGCCTCGCGGCGAAGACGGCGAGCGCGAAGCTCGATCTGAAGTCGCTGAAGCTGCCGCCGCTGCAGCCGTATCTCGACACCGCGACGTCCGCGCAGGTGCTCGACGGTGCGTTGTCCGCGACGACGAATATCGACGCGAACTGGTCGAAGTCGCCCATGGCGCTGACGGTCGCGGACACGAAGCTGGACATGCAGAAGGTGAAGCTCGCGGCGCGCGGCGACAAAACGCCGGTGATCTCGCTCGCGCAGGGCAACGTGGTGGTCAAGCAGGTCGACGTCGCGGCGCGCACGGCCGACGTGACGAGCGTCGACGCAACCGGCCTCGCGGTCGACGCGCAACGCCTGAAGGACGGCACCATTAATCTGAACTCGCTCGCCGGGGCGCATGAACAGGCGACGGAGCGCACGGCGATTCACGCGGCGAAAAAAGCGCAGGCCGAGGGCCCGGCATGGCGCTACAAGATCGGCGAATTGACGCTCAAAGACGCGACCGCCGAGTTCACCGACAACACGACGCCGCAGCCAGTCAAACTGAGCTTTACGCCGGTGCAGCTGAAGGTGCAGCAGATCAGCGACGACCTGAGCCGACCGCTGCCCGTCGACCTGCAGGCGACGTTGAACAAAAAGGGCACGCTCGGCGTAAAGGGCGACGTCACCGCGACGCCGCTGAAGCTGGCCGTCAAGCTCAACGCGAACCAGCTCGACGCGGCCGCGTTCGAGCCGTACTTCGGCAGCAAGCTGAACGCGTCGCTCGCGAGCGCGCTGCTGAATGCGAATGGCGATCTCTCGGTCAGCCAGGCGAAGTCGCTGAAGGCGAACTATCGCGGCGACATGGCGCTCGTCGCCGTGCGGCTGATCGACAAGGCGACATCCGACCTGTTCGCGGGCTGGGGCTCGCTTGCGCTGACGAACCTGAAGGCCGATTACGACGAGCACGGAGGGACCGTGGTCGACGCGGGGCGGGTGACGTTCTCGAAGTTCTATGGCCGCGTGCTGCTCGACGCCCAAGGCAAGCTGAACCTGAAGGATGTGGTCGCGCACGAGGGCGGTACGACGCAGTCACTGACGCGCAGCAAGAGCGGCTCCCACCCGATTCCGCTGACGCCCGAGGCGGTGTCCGAAGCCGTCGCGGCGTCGGCGCCGACGCCGGTCGCGGCAGCATCGGCTGCAGCGGCGGGCAAGGCAACCACCACGCCTGTGGCCACCGCCACGGCCGCGACGCCGCCACAAAATCCGCTCAAGATGCACTTCGGGCAACTGGTGTTGCAACAGGGCCGCGTGACTTACACCGACAACTTCATCAAGCCGAACTACACGGCGAACCTCGTCGACATTCAGGGCACCATCGGCGCGTTCGGTACGGAATCGACCACGCCCGCACCGGTCGATGTCGCCGCGAAACTCGCGGCCAACGGTCCGCTGACGATTCGCGGCACCGTCAATCCGCTGATCGCGAAACCGGCGCTCGATCTGACCGCGACCGCACACGACATCGAGCTGACCAACCTGACGCCGTATTCGGCGAAATACGCGGGCTATCCGATCACGAAGGGCAAGCTCAACGTCGATCTGCACTATCAGCTTGCGAACGACCAGTTGAACGCGAACAACCACCTGTTCATCGATCAGCTGACCTTCGGCGATCACATTGACAACGACACCGCGACCAAACTGCCGGTGCGTTTCGCGATCTCGCTGCTGAAGAACTCGCGTGGCGAGATCGACGTGAACCTGCCGGTGTCGGGCTCGCTGTCGAACCCCGAGTTCAGCATCGGCGGGCTGATCTGGCATGCGGTGCTGAATCTGCTCGAGAAGGCGGTGACCGCGCCATTCTCGTTGATTGCGCATGCGTTCGGCGGCAGTGGCGAGGACCTCGGCTATGTCGAATTCGAGGCCGGCTCGGCCACGCTCACCGACGCCGACAAGCAGAAACTCGACACGATCGTGAAGGCACTCACCGACAAGCCGTCGATCCGCATGGACCTGATTGGCCGCGTCGATCCGAAGGTCGACGAGCCGGCGCTGCGCACGCGATACGTCGATCAGATGGTCAAGCGGCAGAAGATCAAGGATACGGTGGGCAACGGCGAGAGCGTCGATCCGTCGACGGTCACGGTCGATCAGAAAGACTATGACAAGTATCTGACCAAGGCCTACAAGTCCTCCGACTTCAAGAAACCGCGCAACTTCATCGGCATGACGAAGACGCTGCCCGACGACGACATGAAGAGCGCGCTCGCGGCCAACGCGCCGATCGACGACGCGAGCCTGCGGCAGCTTGCGCAGCAGCGCGCGCAGAGCGTGCAACAGTACCTCGAGGGCAAGATCGACAGCAGCCGCGTGTTTATCGTCGCTCCGAAGATGAATGCCGACGATATCAAGGACAAGGGTGCGACGACGCGGGTCGATTTCGGCTTGAAGTGATGGTGGCGGGCACCGAACCCTGCACGTCCTTCGCGGACTAGGTGCGGTCCCGTCGAGTTGGGCACCAGAAAAACAAACGCGCCGGACATTGCGTACCGGCGCGTTTCATACAGGACACGTCTTCAGACGTATCTATCAGGACCGTTCAGTCCTGCGGGATGCTCGCTGGCTCTTACCGAAGCCACGCGAGCGGCATACATAGTAGTGGTCAGAGTCAGTATTCAAAGGCATTCCCTCCAAGGTGAAAGTGAGCATTCATCCTGCGTTGCATCAGGAGGACACGTCTCACGGGGCGCCGCAGCCAGGGGACGGCGTGCGGCCGTCATATGTGCGCTGTGCACGAGCGCGGCGCTGACGCCCGGGGGTGAGACGCATCCCACACACGTCTTCTCATGATCGAAGACGCCCTCGGCGGCTACTCCAACTACTTCAACTGTTTGCCGCCTCAAGGAAAATGTAAGGTATTTCCCGCGAAGAAGAAATTGGGCAGGTTGTCGCGCGGCATGTTGTCGTGATGCCGAACTTCGCGTCAGGTTCGAGTCCCTTCCGCATCCTGCTTGGCACGCTGCGAAGAACCAAAAAAAAGCCCGACCTGAGGTCGGGCTCCAAAGTCGGCTGCGCCCTCCACAGGACGCAGCCCCTGCAAAACAGCGAGGCTATATTCGTTGCCGCGGGGTTTAAGCAGCCAGCAGCGAGCGCAGCACGAACGGCAGAATCCCGCCGTGCTTGTAGTAGTCCACTTCGATCGGCGTGTCGATACGCAGCAGCACCGGAACGCGCTTGTCGCCGTCCTTGCCGTGGATCACGAGCGTGACTTCCTGTTGCGGCTTGAAGTCGTCACCGAGGCCTTCGATGTCGTACGTTTCTTCGCCGGTGATACCGAGCGACTGTACGCTATCCGAGCCCTTGAACTGCAGCGGCAGAACGCCCATGCCGACGAGGTTCGAACGGTGGATCCGCTCGAAGCTGCGTGCGACCACGGCCTTCACGCCCAGCAGCTGCGTGCCCTTGGCCGCCCAGTCGCGCGACGAACCCGTGCCGTATTCTTCGCCCGCGAAGACGATGGTCGGCGTGCCGGCGTCGATGTACTTCATCGCCGCGTCGTAGATCGACAGCTGTTCGCCGCTCGGCTGATGAATCGTCAGGCCGCCTTCGACGCGCGTGCCGTCCGCCTTCGCCGGGATCATCAGGTTCTTGATACGGACGTTCGCGAACGTGCCGCGCATCATCACGTCGTGGTTGCCGCGACGCGAGCCGTAGCTGTTGAAGTCGGCCTTCTGCACGCCGTTTTCCTTCAGCCAGCGGCCTGCCGGCGAGTCTTCCTTGATCGAGCCTGCCGGGCTGATGTGGTCGGTCGTGACCGAGTCACCGAAGATGCCCAGCGCGCGTGCGCCCTTGACCGGCGCGATGCTGGAAGCCGGCGTCATCGAGAAGTCCTTGCCGAAGAACGGCGGCTCGGCGATGTAGGTCGACTTCGGCCAGTCGTAGACCTGACCTTCTTCGCCCTCGATCTTGCTCCACAGGTCGCCCTTCTTCGTGAGCTGCGAGTAGTTCTTGCGGAACGCGTCGGCATCCATCGCGTACTTCAGCAGCGCGTTGACTTCGTCGCTGGTCGGCCAGATGTCGCCGAGGTAGATGTCCTTGCCGCCCTTGCCCTTGCCGACCGGCTCGGTCATCAGGTCGCGCGTGATGTTGCCGGCAATCGCGTATGCGACGACGAGCGGCGGCGACGCGAGGAAGTTCGCGCGGATATTCGGGTGGATACGCGCTTCGAAGTTACGGTTGCCCGACAGCACCGCTGCCGCGACGATGTCGTTCTTCGTGATCGCCTCGTTCAGTTCCGGCGTCAGGTCGCCCGCGTTGCCGATGCACGTCGTGCAGCCGTATGCGGCCAGCGTGAAGCCGAGCTTGTCGAGGTACTTCAGCAGGTCGGTCTTCGTCAGGTACTCGGTGACGATGCGCGATCCCGGCGCCAGCGACGTCTTGATGTGCGGCGCAACCGTCAGGCCAGCCTCGACAGCCTTCTTCGCGAGCAGACCGGCGGCGAGCAGCACGCTCGGGTTCGACGTGTTCGTGCACGACGTGATCGCGGCGATCAGCACGTCGCCGTTCTTCACGTCGACGCCGTTGCTCGTCGTGTATTGCGCGTCGAGATCCGCGGCCTTTTTCGCGAAGCCGTTTTCAGAGACCGGCTTCGAGAACAGGTCGGTGAAGGTCGACTTCACGTGGCCGATCTCGATGCGGTCCTGCGGACGCTTCGGGCCTGCCAGCGACGGCGCGACCGTGGCGAGATCCAGCGTGACGACCTTCGTGTAGTCGATGTCGCCATCGGCCGGAATGCCGAACAGCTCCTGCGCCTTGAAGTAGTTTTCGAATGCCGAGATTTCCGCGTCCGTGCGGCCCGTGCCGTGGAAGAACTCGATGGTCTTTTCGTCGACCGGGAAGAAACCCATCGTCGCGCCGTATTCCGGCGCCATGTTGCCGATCGTCGCGCGGTCCGGCACCGACAGCGAGCGCGTGCCTTCGCCGAAGAACTCGACGAACTTGCCGACGACCTTCTCCTTACGCAGCAGTTCGGTGATCGTCAGCACGAGGTCGGTTGCGGTCACGCCTTCGATCAGCTTGCCCTTCAGGTGCACACCGACGACGTCCGGCGTCAGGAAGTACACCGGCTGGCCGAGCATGCCTGCTTCGGCTTCGATACCGCCCACGCCCCAGCCGACCACGCCGATGCCGTTGATCATCGTGGTGTGGCTATCCGTGCCGACCAGCGAATCCGGGTAGTACACGGTGTCCGCGCCGTCGGCCTTCTTGTGCACGCCGCGTGCGAGGTATTCGAGGTTCACCTGGTGAACGATGCCGACGCCCGGGGGCACGACCTTGAACGTGTCGAACGCCTGCATGCCCCACTTCATGAACTGGTAGCGCTCGTTGTTGCGCTGGAATTCCAGCTTCATGTTCAGGTCGAGCGCGTTCTTCTCGCGGAAGTGGTCGATCTGCACCGAGTGGTCGACGACGAGGTCCACCGGCACCAGCGGCTCGATCGACTTCGGATTCTTGCCGACAGCCTTCGCGACGCCGCGCATCGCGGCGATGTCGGCGAGCAGCGGCACGCCGGTGAAGTCCTGCAGCACGACGCGCGACACGACGAACGGAATTTCATCGACGCGCGCCGCGTTCGGCTTCCAGTTCGCGAGTTGCGTGACATGTTCTTCGGCGATTTTCTTGCCGTCGTAGTTGCGCAGCACCGATTCCAGCACGATACGGATCGAGACCGGCAGACGGTCGATTTTGAGGTTCAGAGCCTTGCCGAGTTGCGGCAGGGAGTAGAACTTGCCTTTGCCGGAACCGCTGTCGAATTCCTTGAGCGTTTTGTGGAGGTTGTGGGCCATGGTGTTTTCCTTGGTTTGGATCGCGGAACTACAGTACTCAGCCTAGATGACGTAAAGATCGACGTATTCATTGACCGGCGTCGCTTCGAGCCTGGCCTGGTCGAGCGATGCGTCGAGAATCGCCAGTTGTTGCTTGACCGGAAAGCGCCGCGCGAGGTTGGTCTTGAACTTCTCGACCAGCAACGGAATACCGTCCTCGCGGCGGCGCTTATGACCGATCGGGTATTCGACTACGACTTCCCCGAACTTCGACCCGTCGTTGAATTCGATCGTCAGTGCATTGGCGATCGAACGCTTCTCCGGGTCGTGATAATCCTTCGTGAACTGTGGATCTTCCACGCATTCCATTTTCGCGCGCAACGCATCGATACGCGAGTCCTGCGCCACTGAATCTTCGTAATCGGCGGCAGTCAGACGGCCGAAAATCAGCGGCACCGCGATCATGTACTGGATGCAATGATCACGGTCGGCCGGATTGTTCAGCGGGCCTTTTTTATCGATGATGCGAATCGCGGCTTCGTGCGTGCGGATCGTCACGCGGCGAATGTCTTCGACGCGCCGGCCTTGGCGCGCGAGCTGCGCATGCAGCGCGAGCGCGGCTTCCGCGGCGGTTTGCGCGTGGAACTCGGCCGGAAACGAGATCTTGAACAGCACGTTTTCCATCACGTACGAGCCGTACGGACGCTGGAACCGGAACGCGTTGCCGTTGAACAGCACGTCGTAGAAGCCCCACGTTTTCGCGCTGAGCACCGACGGATAGCCCATCTCGCCGGTCTTCGAGATCAGCGCGAGGCGCACGGCGCGCGAGGTGGCGTCGCCAGCGGCCCACGATTTGCGCGAACCGGTGTTCGGCGCATGGCGGTAGGTGCGCAGCGCGTGCCCATCGACGAGCGCCTGCGATACCGCGTTGATCAGCTCGTCGCGCGTGAGGCCGATCAGCTGGCCGACCACCGCGGTCGACGCGAGCTTGACGAGCAGCACATGATCGAGCCCGACCTTGTTGAACGAGTTCTCGAGCGCGATGCAGCCTTGAATTTCGTGCGCCTTGATCATTGCGATCAGGACGTCTTTCATCGTCAGCGGCGCTTTGCCGGCTGCGATGGCGGTACGCGAGAGCCAGTCGGCCGTCGCGAGAATACCGCCGAGGTTATCGGACGGATGGCCCCATTCGGCCGCGAGCCAGGTGTCGTTGAAATCGAGCCAGCGGATCATCGCGCCGATGTTGAAGGCGGCTTGAACCGGGTCCAGCTGGAACGACGTGCCCGGCACCTTTGCGCCGTTGGGGACGATCGTGCCTGCCACGATCGGTCCCATCAGCTTGGTGCAGGCCGGGTAGGTAAGCGCCTCGAGTCCGCAACCGAGCGTGTCGATCAGGCAATGACGCGCAGTTTCCAGCGCGAGCGCGCTGTCGATCCGGTAATCCAGCACGTAGTCGACGATATCGACCAGGACGGCGTCCGGGGCGGGTCGTACGTTGGAGATCGGGGCGGACATCGGGGGCTTCCCTGGCGGCGAAAATCAGTTGCCGGTCTTGTTGATCGCGTTCGATTGCGTTGCAGCCGGCGCGCCCTGTTCCATCGCGACCGTCTTGCACTCGTCGGCGAGACGCGAGCTGTCCTTGTCCTGGAACAGCATGGCCTTCGTCGGGATCACGACGAGGTCCATACCGGTTGCTGCGTCGTGGAAGCGATCGGCGCCCGTTGTGGTCGCTTCGCGCGGCAGGTTGTAGTTTTTGTTCGCCCAGTGAACCGTGACGATCTGGTCACGCTTCATGTCGCCTTTCATTTCGAAAGCCAGACCGTCCTTGCACGACCACTTTTCCGACCCTTCCGGGATCGGATCGACCTTCGCTTCCTTCACCGGATTTGCCTTGCGTTTGACCAGGCGGCGCGGCTCCGGGCGCTTGGCGACGGCCTTCTTCGTGGTGGTGGTGGCCGTGTCCGCAGCAGCGGCGTCAGTCGCGACGGTCAGCATCGTCGTAGACAGGGCGCCAATCATGGCGGCGATCATCAGCTTTTTCATGGAGAAAACCTTTCTATCAAAATCAGTTAAACAGTGCGCGGACGACCGGTCCGGCGGCCGCGCGGGCTGAACTGCACGCGCTGTGGAGCGCACAGCGACCGCTATTTTCTCCTATTTAGCGGCACGTACTTTAAATTCTCGGGTCCGGTGTAATTTGCGCTCGGCCGGATGATCTTGTTGTCGATGCGCTGCTCGATGATGTGCGCGCTCCAGCCGGCCGTGCGCGAGATCACGAATAGCGGCGTGAACATCGCGGTCGGCACGCCCATCATGTGATAAGACACCGCGCTGAACCAGTCGAGGTTCGCGAACATCTTCTTGGCGTCCCACATCACCGATTCGAGCCGATCGGCAATCGAGAACAGCTTCATGTTGCCCGCTTCCTTCGACAGCTTCTTCGCGACGTCCTTGATGATGTTGTTACGCGGGTCCGAGATCGTGTACACCGGATGGCCGAAGCCGATCACGACTTCCTTGTTTTCGACGCGACGGCGGATGTCGGCTTCCGCTTCGTCAGGCGTCTGGTAGCGCGACTGGATTTCGAACGCGGCTTCGTTGGCGCCGCCATGCTTCGGTCCGCGCAGCGCGCCGATCGCGCCGGTGATCGCCGAATACATGTCCGAGCCCGTGCCCGCGATCACGCGGCCCGTGAAGGTCGACGCATTGAACTCGTGCTCCGCGTACAGGTTCAGCGACACGTGCATCGCATCGACCCACGCCTTCGACGGCTCGACGCCATGCAGCAGATGCAGGAAATGGCCGCCGATCGAATCGTCGTCGGTTTCGACCTCGATGCGCTTGCCGTTGTGCGAGTAGTAATACCAGTACAGCAGCATCGAGCCGAGCGAGGCCATCAGCTTGTCGGCGATATCGCGCGCGCCGGGCAGGTTGTGGTCGTCCTTCTCGGGCAGCACCGTGCCGAGCACCGACACGCCGGTGCGCATCACGTCCATCGGATGCGCGGCGGCCGGAATCCATTCGAGCGCGGCCTTCACGTTGGCGGGCAGGCCGCGCATCGACTTCAGCCTGGTCTTGTAGGCGGTCAGTTCGGACTGGGTCGGCAGCTTGCCGTGGACCAGCAGGTAAGCGATCTCTTCGAATTCGCACGCCTCGGCGATGTCGAGAATGTCGTAGCCGCGATAGTGCAGATCGTTGCCGGTCTTGCCGACCGTGCATAGCGCGGTGTTGCCCGCGGTCACGCCCGACAGCGCGACGGATTTTTTCGGTTTGAAGCCGCTTTGCGTTTCGTTGCCGCCTGTTGCGTCAGCGGCTTGCGTCGTCTCGCTCATGTTCCGCCTTCTCCTGTGTGCCGGCTCATCGCTGCTGCCGTTTGAAAAACGCGTCGCTTATACCACTGACTGTCCGTTAGCGCCCACTCGCGCAAAGAGCGGCGCCGCTTCTTGCGGAACAGCGCGGCCGGTGCTCTGCGCGCGGCGCAGCACCGACCAGTAATAGCGGTAGCTCGCGCGGTCGTGCAGCGTATCACCGTGACGTGTCGGGCCCCAATGCGCGGACTGCGCAGCCAGCAGGATTTCGGTGGCGGTCGTGATTTCTTCGTCGCGCGGCGCGAACGCGGCGACGATCGACTCGATCTGCGCCGGATGAATGCTCCACATGCGCGTGTAGCCGAATTCATTGCGGGCGCGCTGCGCGTCGTTCGCGACCACGCTCATGTCGCGCACTTCGGTGCTGACGTTGTGCGACGGCACCTTGCCATACGCATGGCAGGCCGCCGAAATCTCGAGCTTCGCGCGCCGCACGAGCGGATGATCGAATTGGCCCGGCGAGCGCATCGCGGTATCGGGGATCGCGCCGTCGTGCGCGGAGACGAAGTCCATCAGGCCGAAGCTCAGCGCCTCGACGCCCGGCAGCGCGGCCAGTTCGAACACGCGCGTGAGCGCGCCGTGGGTTTCGACCAGCAACTGCACCGGCACCGGCTGCGCGATGCCGAGCTCGCGCCGCGTCGCCTCGATGAACGCGAGCATTTCGGCGGCATCGTGGACGTTGCGGATTTTCGGTAGCGTGATGTAAGCGGGTGCACGCTTTGCGGCGCGCAGAATCAGGCGCACGTCGTCGCGCCAGTGCGCGTGAGCGAAGTCGTGGATGCGCACGCCGACGCGGCCGAAGCGGTCGTGCTCGCTGCCCAGCAGCGATGCGACCAGTTCCGCGTGCTCGGCCTCGCGGCCGACCTGTGCGCCGTCTTCGCAATCGAGCGTGATATCGAACACCGGGCCGAGTTGCTGCTGTAACGCGAGCGACTTCAGCATCAGCTTTTCGCTTCCCGCGTAGTGGTCGCAGGCAGGCAGCACAGCGGGCGGCGCTTCGCCCTCAAACAGCACTTCGGCGGGTGTGAGAACGCGCATCTTCGGCGTGTGGGGCGTGGTGAGGATTGGGAATGTCGGATTCGGGCGCGCTCTGCGCGAGCATAGTCGGGCGACGGCAAAGCACGTTCGAATCAGAGACGAATGGCGACGATCGCAGCGCCATTCGCACGAAAAAAACCGGAACCCGCCGCGCTGACGCTTCGGAGTTCCGGTTCATCGGCATCAGATCAGATGCTTAGCCGAGCAGGTGCTGAACGCCGTCGCGCTCTTCCAGCAGTTCCTGCAGCGTGGCGTCCATCTTTTCGCGCGAGAACGCGTCGATTGCCAGACCTTCGACGCGCTTGTACTCGCCGTTTTCGCAGGTCACGGGCACGCCGTAGATGATGTCTTCGGGGATGCCGTACGAGCCGTCCGACGGGATGCCCATCGTGACCCACTTGCCGTTGGTGCCGAGCACCCAGTCACGCACGTGGTCGATCGCAGCGTTGGCCGCCGATGCCGCCGACGACAGGCCGCGCGCTTCGATGATCGCCGCGCCGCGCTTGCCGACAGTCGGGATGAACGTGTTGCGGTTCCATTCTTCGTCGTTAATCAGCTTGGTCAGGTCTTGACCTTCAGCCGTTGCGACGCGGAAGTCCGGGTACATGGTCGGCGAGTGGTTGCCCCACACTGCGAGCTTTTCGATCGACGCGACCGGCTTGCCCGACTTGGCCGCCAGTTGCGACAGCGCGCGGTTGTGGTCCAGACGCAGCATCGCGGTGAAGTTCTTCTTCGGCAGATCCGGCGCCGACTTCATTGCGATGTACGCGTTCGTGTTGGCCGGGTTGCCGACCACCAGAACCTTCACGTCGCGGCTGGCAACTTCGTTCAGCGCCTTGCCCTGAACCGTGAAGATTTCGGCGTTGGCCGACAGCAGATCCTTACGCTCCATGCCCTTCGAACGCGGACGCGCGCCGACGAGCAGTGCAATGTCGGCGTCCTTGAACGCGACCTTCGGGTCGTCCGTGATCACGACGCCCGACAGCAGCGGGAATGCGCAATCATCCAGTTCCATCACGACGCCTTTGACGGCGGCTTGCGCTTGCGGCAGATCGAGCAGTTGCAGGATCACCGGCTGGTCCTTGCCGAGCAGGTCGCCATTGGCGATGCGGAACAGCAGGGAGTAAGCGATTTGACCTGCGGCGCCGGTGACGGCAACGCGCTTTGCGGGCTTAGCCATTGAGAAATCTCCAGGACGATGCGTTAGACGCTAGGGAAAACGCCATTCTATATGCGCGTTCAGCGAAGCGTTATGAAACACGGCGGAATTCACTGTTCGCGTGCGGGCTCGGAATGTGCCGAGACCGGGCGGCGCGTTGCGGCAAGACCGCCGTGCCGGAAATCCGTACTACCGAGCGGGACGGGATGGTCCAGGGCTGACGCCGGGCCGGGCCGCGATTGCACGGTGCGGGCTCCTGCAAACAGCGCGTTTCGGCGAGTGTCGGGCCAGCGGCTGCAACACGGATACAGCACGCGAATGCAACGGATGGCGGCGAATCGAAACCTGGACTGCGTAGGGGACGGCATGGTGCAGAGTGGCGGCCGGAGCGTCGCGGCACTGCATCAAACAGCTGCCGCAAAATCCCGCAAACCCTTGCTCGACAAGGAGTGTAGGAGTCGAAACCGACAAAGTCAACAGTATCTTATGTCTTATATAAGACACATCTATCGAAGGGAAAACCCTAGACGTGCCCCAGCGCTTTATGATGAAATGCGCGCATGAATTCGAACCCGGCGAATCCTGTGAACCCGAATGGCCAGGGGGGCGCGGGCGAAGGTGTATCCGCTGTTTCCGCTGCTGCGTCGCCTACATTCAGCCCTTTGTATCAGCAGATCAAGGGTTTGATTACGCAGAGCCTCGAAAGCGGCGAATGGAAGCCGGGCGAGATCATTCCTAGTGAAGTCGAACTGGCCGCGCGTTTCAAGGTGAGCCAGGGTACGGTGCGCAAGGCGATCGACGAACTCGCCGCCGACAACCTGCTGGTGCGCCGTCAGGGCAAGGGCACCTTCGTTGCGACGCACAACGAAGAACGCGCGCAGTTCCGTTTCCTGAGATTGCTCGCCGACGACGGCGCCGAGCATCCGCACGTCAGTCGTCTGCTCGAATGCCGGCGGCTGCGCGCATCGGCGGAAATCGCCCGACAGCTCGATCTGAAGCCGGCCGATCCGGTCGTGTTGATCAAGCGTTTGCTGCAGTTCGACGGCGAAGTCACCGTGCTCGACGAGATCTGGCTACCAGGCGCCGTGTTCCGCGGGCTCACGCTCGAGCGGCTTTCGGAATACAAAGGTCCCCTCTACGCGATGTTCGAGACCGAATTCGGCACACGCATGATTCGCGCCACGGAAAAAATCCGCGCGGTCGCGGCGGAGCCTTCCGTGGCGGACCTGCTGCATGTGCCGGCGGGTTTTCCGTTGCTCTCGGTCGAGCGCGTGTCCTATACCTATGGGGATCGGCCGGTTGAAGTCCGGCGAGGTTGGTATGTCACAACCGGGTATTACTATCAGAACGATCTGAGCTGAATCGGGCTGAAACGAGGCGCGGCGTCCCACACGCGTGCCGATCGGAAGGCGCTTTCATTGCGCGCGCAGCAAAGGACCTAGGGTGGTTTTCGCTGCAGCGCGTTATAAAAAGGCGCTAAAATTGCGGATTAGTGTGACTACATAGTAGGGGTCTAGCATGGCAGAAGCGGTAAAGAAACCGAGGCCGGAATTCCGGAACATCGGTATTGGGCAAATATTGACGGCATACCGTCTCCCGCTGGCGGGGCGCGTGTCGATTCTGCATCGCGTGAGCGGTGCCTTGTTGTTTCTTTTCCTTCCGTTCCTGCTGTTCCTCTTCGATCAGAGCCTGACTTCCGAACTGAGCTTCGAAGTCTTCAAGGGCTTCCTCTCCAACATCCTCGTCAAGCTGATCACGCTGGTTCTCGCGTGGGCTTTCCTGTTCCATTTCTGCGCCGGCATCCGTCACCTCCTGATGGATACGAATCACGATGCCGTGTCGAAGGAAAAGGGCAAGTCGACTTCTATCGTCGTGTTTGTCGTGTCGTCGCTGCTCACCATCGCATTCGCGGCAAAACTGTTCGGAGCATTCTAAAAAATGGCAGCCAATAACCGAATCGGTTCGAAGCGTCTCGTCGTCGGCGCGCATTACGGCCTGCGCGACTGGCTCGCGCAACGTGTCACCGCCGTCGTGATGGCGGTGTACACGGTGATTCTGCTCGCGTGGTTCTTCCTCGCGCGCGACTTTTCGTACGACGGCTGGGCGTCGATCTTCGCGACGCAGTGGATGAAGCTCGCCACGTTCGTCACGCTTCTCTCGCTGTTCTACCACGCGTGGGTGGGTGTGCGCGACATCTGGATGGATTACGTGAAGCCCGTTGGCACGCGTCTCGTCCTGCAGGCGCTGACGATCCTCTGGCTGCTCGCATGTGCGGGCTACGCTGCGCAGATTCTCTGGAGAGTATAAAAGCATGGTTGCAATCAAGAATTCTCTGCCGCGTCGCAAGTTTGACGTGGTTATCGTCGGCGCGGGCGGCTCGGGGATGCGCGCGTCGCTGCAACTGGCACGCGCCGGTCTATCGGTCTGCGTGCTGTCCAAAGTGTTTCCGACGCGTTCGCACACGGTCGCTGCCCAGGGCGGCATCGGCGCTTCGCTCGGCAACATGAGCGAAGACAACTGGCACTACCACTTCTACGACACGATCAAGGGCTCCGACTGGCTCGGCGACCAGGACGCGATCGAGTTCATGTGCCGTGAAGCACCGAACGCCGTCTACGAACTCGAACACTTCGGCATGCCGTTCGACCGTAACGCCGACGGCACGATCTATCAGCGCCCGTTCGGCGGCCACACCGCGAACTACGGCGAAAAGCCGGTGCAACGCGCCTGCGCGGCGGCTGACCGTACCGGTCACGCGCTGCTGCACACGCTGTATCAGCAGAACGTTGCTGCCAAGACGCAATTCTTCGTCGAGTGGATGGCGCTGGACCTGATCCGCGACGCCGACGGCGACGTGCTCGGCGTGACCGCGCTGGAAATGGAAACCGGCGACGTCTACATCCTCGAAGGCAAGACCACGCTGTTCGCCACGGGCGGCGCAGGCCGGATCTTCGCGGCATCGACCAACGCGTTCATCAACACCGGTGACGGCCTCGGCATGGCGGCCCGTTCGGGCATCGCGCTGCAGGACATGGAATTCTGGCAATTCCACCCGACCGGCGTGGCCGGCGCGGGCGTGCTGATTACCGAAGGTGTGCGCGGCGAAGGCGGTATTCTGCGTAACTCGAACGGCGAGCGTTTCATGGAACGCTACGCACCGACGCTGAAGGATCTGGCGCCGCGCGACTTCGTTTCGCGTTCGATGGACCAGGAAATCAAGGAAGGCCGCGGCGTGGGTCCGAACAAGGATCACGTGCTGCTCGACCTGTCGCACATCGGCGCCGAGACCATCATGAAGCGTCTGCCGTCGATCCGCGAAATCGCGCTGAAGTTCGCGAACGTCGACTGCATCAAGGAGCCGATCCCGGTCGTGCCGACCATCCACTACCAGATGGGCGGTATCCCGACGAACATCAACGGTCAGGTCGTCGGTACGCCGAAGGGCCACGAAGAAGTCGTCAACGGCTTCTACGCAGTGGGCGAATGCTCGTGCGTGTCGGTGCACGGTGCGAACCGTCTCGGCACGAACTCGCTGCTCGACCTCGTGGTGTTCGGCCGTGCTGCCGGCAACCACATCGTCAAGCACGTGAAGGAACTGAAGGAACACAAGCCGCTGCCGGCAGACGCAGCCGACTTCGCGCTGTCGCGTCTGGCGAAGCTCGATAGCTCGTCGTCGGGCGAGTACGCCCAGTCGGTCGCGAACGACATCCGCGGCACGATGCAGAAGCACGCTGGCGTGTTCCGTACCTCGGCGCTGCTGGCCGAAGGTGTCGAAGCCATCCGCGAAGTGGCGGCACGCGTCGACAACATCCATCTGAAGGACAAGTCGAAGGTCTTCAACACGGCCCGCGTCGAAGCGCTGGAAGTGGCGAACCTGATCGAAGTGGCACGCGCCACGATGGTCTCCGCCGAAGCGCGCAAGGAAAGCCGTGGCGCGCACGCGCAAAACGACTTCGAACATCGCGACGACGAAAACTGGCTGCGCCATACGTTGTGGTTCAGCGAAGGCGATCGCCTCGACTACAAGCCGGTTCACATGCAACCGCTGACCGTCGAATCGGTTCCGCCGAAAGCGCGTACCTTCTAAGGCACAAGTCAAAGGAATTCAGAGAAATGGCCAAGCGTACATTTGAAATTTACCGCTACGATCCGGACAAGGACGCCGCTCCGCGCATGCAAACGTACGAGATCGAAATCGACTCGCACGAACGCATGCTGCTCGACGCGCTCGTCAAGCTGAAGGCGCTCGACGAAACCCTGTCGTTCCGTCGCTCGTGCCGCGAAGGCGTGTGCGGTTCGGACGCAATGAACATCAACGGCAAGAACGGCCTCGCGTGCCTGACGAACCTGAACGACCTGCCGCAGAAGATCGTGCTGCGTCCGCTGCCGGGCCTGCCCGTCGTGCGTGACCTGATCTGCGACTTCACGCAGTTCTTCAACCAGTATCACTCGATCAAGCCGTACCTGATCAACGATACGCCGCCGCCGGAAAAGGAACGTCTGCAGTCGCCGGAAGAACGCGACGAGCTCGACGGCCTGTACGAATGTATCCTGTGCGCGAGCTGTTCGACGTCGTGCCCGAGCTTCTGGTGGAATCCGGACAAGTTCGTCGGCCCGGCCGGTCTGCTGCAAGCCTACCGCTTCATCGCGGATAGCCGCGACCAGGCAACCGGCGAGCGCCTCGACAACCTGGAAGACCCGTATCGTCTGTTCCGTTGCCACACGATCATGAACTGCGTCGACGTTTGCCCGAAGGGCCTGAACCCGACGAAGGCAATCGGCAAGATCAAGGAATTGATGGTTCGCCGCGCTGTCTAGTATCAATGAGCCCCGCGCTCCCTGGCGCGTGCTGTGCCCGAGAGGGCAGTCAGTGCGCTTGGGCGCGGCGCGGGGCGTACCGACATGACCGATACATCGCATCAGTCCGACCCTCTCCGCCGCGCGCGTCTTCGCTGGCGCGCACGGCGGGGCCTGCTGGAAAACGACCTGATTTTCGAGCGTTTTTTCAGCCGATATGAGCATGACCTCAGCGATGCCGACGTTGGCGCACTCACGCGCCTGCTCGAGCTGAGCGATAACGACCTGATGGACTTGCTGCTCGCACGCAAGGAACCAGAAGGCGATCTAGCCGACCCGGACGTGGTCCGGGTTCTGGAGTTGCTGCGCAATGCTTGAGCGCCGCCAGTCCGTTGTTCCAGGCGTGCAATTATCGAAACCCTGTATCCATACTTCGATTGAGGATGTGCTATGACCCCGTCAGATGTTAAAGCCACGCTATCGTTCAGCGACAATTCGCCGAGCGTTGAAATGCCGATTTACAAGGGCACGATTGGCCCCGATGTAATCGACATTCGCAAACTGTACGGCCAGACCGGCAAATTCACGTACGACCCGGGCTTCATGTCGACGGCGGCGTGCAATTCGGCGATCACCTACATCGACGGCGACAAGGGCGAACTGCTCTACCGCGGCTACGCGATCGACAACCTCGCGCAGAACGCCGACTTCCTGGAAACCTGCTACCTGCTGCTGAACGGCGAGCTGCCGAACGAAAAGCAGAAGGCCGAATTCGTCGGCACCGTCACCAAGCACACGATGGTGCACGAGCAGATGCAGTTCTTCTTCCGCGGCTTCCGTCGCGACGCGCACCCGATGGCGATTCTGGTTGCCGCGGTCGGCGCGCTGTCCGCGTTCTATCACGACTCGCTCGACATCAATAACCCGCGTCACCGCGAAGTGTCGGCAATCCGCATGATCGCGAAGCTGCCCACGCTGGTCGCGATGGCGTACAAGTACAGCATCGGCCAGCCGTTCGTGTATCCGAAGAACGACCTGTCGTACAGCGCGAACTTCATGCGCATGATGTTCTCGAACCCGTGCGAAGAGTACGTGGTCAACGACGTGCTGGTGCGCGCGCTCGACCGTATCCTGATCCTGCACGCGGACCACGAGCAGAACGCGTCGACGTCGACCGTGCGTCTCGCCGGTTCTTCGGGTGCGAATCCGTTCGCGTGTATCGCGGCCGGTATCGCATGTCTGTGGGGCCCGGCGCACGGCGGCGCGAACGAAGCCGCGCTGAACATGCTGGAAGAAATCGGCTCGGTCGACAACATTCCCGAGTTCATCAAGCAGGTGAAGGACAAGAACTCGGGCGTGAAGCTGATGGGCTTCGGCCACCGTGTGTACAAGAACTACGACCCGCGCGCGAAGCTGATGCGCGAAACCTGCCACGAAGTGCTCGAAGAGCTGGGCCTGCACGACGACCCGCTGTTCAAGCTCGCGATGGAACTCGAAAAGATCGCGCTCGAAGACGAATACTTCGTGTCGCGCAAGCTGTACCCGAACGTCGACTTCTACTCGGGTATCGTGCAGCGCGCGCTGGGCATTCCGACGTCGATGTTCACGTGTATCTTCGCGATGGCACGCACGGTCGGCTGGATCGCGCAGTGGAACGAAATGATCGCCGATCCTGAGCAGAAGATTGGTCGTCCGCGTCAGCTGTTCGTCGGCGAGACGCTGCGTCAAGCGAAGCCGATCGCACAGCGCTAAGCGCTGATCAACCGCGATACGCGCGCCTGGCCACGGCATTCGTGTCGCGCACAGGCGCGAAATGGGAGTAAATAAAACGCCTCAACGGGTCTGCCGTTGGGGCGTTTCTGTTTCTGCGGCGCCGCGGGCCGTGCATGCGGCGCATTGGCGCCGCCGCTCGCCGATGCTTGCCGGGTAACACCGATACAGGTATTGGCACTACCAGCCAACTCCATGTTTTTTATCGGTTTTTTCGCTGTTTAAGCAGCCCATCGCGGGGCGTCGCGTGGCATAATCGACCGACACAGTCAGCCCGCAGTCATTACTACCCCGCATACCATGGCACAGACTCTCTACGACAAATTGTGGAACACGCACGTGGTCCACACGGAAGACGACGGCACCGCGATTCTCTACATCGACCGTCACCTGCTGCATGAAGTGACCAGCCCGCAGGCGTTCGAAGGCCTGAAAATGGCTCATCGTCCGGTGTGGCGCATCAGCGCGAACCTGGCCGTGTCCGACCACAACGTGCCGACTACGGACCGCAGCCACGGCATCGCCGATCCGGTCTCGAAGCTGCAGGTCGACACGCTCGACACGAACTGCGACGCCTTCGGCATCACGCAGTTCAAGATGAACGATCAGCGTCAGGGCATCGTCCACATCATCGGGCCGGAACAGGGCGCTACGCTGCCGGGTATGACGATCGTCTGCGGCGACTCGCACACGTCCACGCACGGCGCGTTCGGCGCGCTCGCGCACGGCATCGGCACCTCGGAAGTCGAGCACGTGCTGGCCACCCAAACGCTGCTGCAGAAGAAGAGCAAGAACATGCTCGTGAAGGTCGAGGGCCAACTGCCGCGCGGCTGTACCGCGAAGGACATCGTGCTCGCGATCATCGGCAAGATCGGCACCGCGGGTGGCACCGGCTACGCGATGGAATTCGGCGGCTCGACGATCCGTTCGCTGACCATGGAAGGCCGCATGACGGTCTGCAATATGGCGATCGAAGCGGGCGCGCGCGCCGGCATGGTCGCCGTCGACGACACCACGGTCGAATACCTGAAAGGCCGTCCGTTCTCGCCGCAGGGCGCCGAGTGGGATCACGCGGTCGAGTACTGGAAGCAGTTCAAGTCGGACGAGGGCGCGCATTTCGATCACGTGGTCGAGTTGAACGCCGCGGAGATCGTGCCGCAGGTCACCTGGGGCACGTCGCCGGAAATGGTCACGCCGGTCGACGGCCGCGTGCCGGATCCTGAGCGCGAGAAAGACCCGGTCAAGCGCGACGCGATGGAGCGCGCGCTCAAGTACATGGCGCTCGAGCCGAACGCGCCGATCGAGTCGATCAAGCCGGATAAAATCTTCATCGGGTCGTGCACCAACGCGCGCATCGAAGACATTCGCGCCGCGGCTTACGTCGTGAAGAAGCTCGGCCGCCGCGTCGCGCCGAACATCCGTCTGGCGATGGTCGTGCCGGGTTCGGGTCTGGTGAAGGCGCAGGCGGAGCGTGAAGGCCTCGACAAGGTCTTTACCGACGCCGGGTTCGAATGGCGTGAGCCGGGCTGCTCGATGTGTCTGGCAATGAACGCCGACCGGCTCGAGCCGGGCGAGCGTTGCGCGTCCACGTCGAACCGGAACTTCGAAGGTCGTCAGGGCGCTGGTGGCCGCACGCACCTGGTGAGCCCCGCAATGGCCGCGGCTGCAGCCATCGAAGGGCATTTCGTCGACATTCGCAAGCTTGGATGAATCGCATGATGAAGAACATGAATCGCATCACTCTATTGCGCCGCTTCGCACTCGGCACGCTCGCCGGGCTTCTGCTCGGCCTGGCCGGATGCAACACGGTGCACGGATTCGGCCAGGACATGTCGCACCTCGGCAATTCGATCAGCAATCACGCTGAGAAATAAGCGGTTTTTGATTTTTGCCGGCGATGCGGCGCGGCGGGTTCCAACCGTTGGTCGCATCGCCCGGTCCTGAACAGGCGCAAGCGTCATGGATAAATTCATCGTACACACCGGCGTCGTGGCGCCGCTCGATCGCGAGAACGTCGACACGGACGCGATCATTCCGAAGCAGTTCCTGAAGTCGATCAAGCGCACGGGCTTCGGTCCGAACGCGTTCGACGAATGGCGCTACCTCGACCACGGCGAACCGGGTCAGGACAACTCGAAGCGTCCGCTGAACCCGGACTTCGTGCTGAACCAGCCGCGTTACCAAGGCGCCTCGGTGCTGCTCACGCGCAAGAATTTCGGCTGCGGAAGCTCGCGCGAACACGCGCCCTGGGCGTTGCAGCAGTACGGCTTTCGCGCGCTGATCGCGCCGAGCTTCGCTGACATCTTCTACAACAATTGTTTCAAGAACGGCGTGCTGCCGATCGTGCTGACCGAACAGCAGGTTGATCATCTGTTCAACGAGACGTATGCGTTCAACGGCTTCGAGCTGACGATCGACCTCGAAGCGCAAGTCGTGCGTACGGCCGACGGCGGCGCCGAATATCCGTTCGAAGTCGCGGCGTTCCGCAAGTACTGCCTGCTGAACGGTTTCGACGACATCGGCCTCACGCTGCGTCACGCGGACAAGATCCGCAAGTTCGAAGCGGAGCGTCTCGCGAAGCAACCGTGGCTGAACAATCGCCTCGTCCGTTAAGCGAACCCGTGAGAGCGTAGGCGCGGCTAGTCCGCGCCCGCGTCGGTTTGCGCGAGAAACACCCGAAAAAATCATCAAGGAATTCGCATGAAGATCGCAGTATTGCCGGGCGACGGCATCGGTCCCGAAATCGTCAAGGAGGCCGTCAAGGTCCTGAACGTGCTCGGCGAGACGTTCGAACTCGAAGAAGCGCCGGTCGGCGGCGCGGGCTACGAAGCGAAGGGCCATCCGCTGCCCGATTCGACGCTCGCACTGGCGAAGGAAGCCGACGCGGTCCTGTTCGGCGCGGTCGGCGACTGGAAATACGACAAGCTCGAACGCGCGCTGCGCCCCGAGCAGGCGATCCTCGGTCTGCGCAAGCACCTGGAACTGTTCGCGAACTTCCGTCCGGCGATCTGCTACCCGCAACTGACGGGTGCTTCGTCGCTGAAGGAAGAGATCGTTTCCGGTCTCGACATCCTGATCGTGCGCGAACTGAACGGCGACATCTACTTCGGCGCGCCGCGCGGCGTGCGTACGTCGCCGGACGGCCTGTTCGCCGGCGCGAAGGAAGGCTTCGACACGATGCGCTATTCGGAACCGGAAGTGCGCCGCATCGCGCACGTCGCGTTCCAGGCGGCGCAAAAGCGCGGCAAGAAGCTGACCTCGGTCGACAAAGCCAACGTGCTCGAAACGTCGCAGTTCTGGAAGGACGTGATGATCGACGTGTCGAAGGAATACGCGGACGTCGAGCTGTCGCACATGTACGTCGACAATGCCGCGATGCAGCTCGTGAAGGCGCCGAAGTCGTTCGACGTGATCGTGACCGGCAACATGTTCGGCGACATCCTGTCCGACGAGGCGGCGATGCTGACCGGCTCGATCGGCATGCTGCCGTCGGCGTCCCTCGACAAGAACAACAAGGGCTTGTACGAGCCGTCGCACGGTTCCGCACCGGATATCGCCGGCAAGGGCATTGCGAATCCGCTCGCTACGATCCTGTCCGCCGCGATGATGTTGCGCTATTCGCTGAACAAGGCAGAGCAGGCCGATCGCATCGAAACCGCGGTGAAGAAAGTGCTCGAACAAGGCTATCGCACTGGCGACATTCTCACGCCGGGTTGCAAGCAGGTCGGCACCGCCGCGATGGGCGATGCCGTCGTGGCGGCGCTGTAAAACGCGTGCAATAGTCAGGTCACCAATCTGACCATTAAAGCGCGAATCGGCCTTAAAACAGGCCGATTCGCGCGTCATTCGGCGAAGAACGCCGCCAGTTTTCTGTTTTCGTGTATATTGTTGCGATGGCTCAGATCTCCCAAATCTCCTCGATTTCAAAATTGCACGGCGCAACGGCCCGTGCGATCGAGTTCGCCATTACCATCAAAACCATTACCCCGAAAACGATCACGAAGCGCTGATCGTCCGTCGTGCCCGCCCATCTTCCCCGCGCGGTCACTGCGGGCAAAGATGCGGGGAAGTTTCCATTCGAAGGGTATGAAGTCATGAACGTAGGTCTCGTAGGTTGGCGCGGCATGGTCGGCAGCGTCCTGATGCAACGCATGCAGCAGGAAGGCGATTTCGACTTGATCGAACCGGTGTTTTTCAGCACCAGCAACGCGGGCGGCAACGCGCCGTCGTTCGCCAAAAACGAGACCAAGCTCAAAGATGCGACAAGCATCGAAGACCTGAAGAAGTGCGACGCGATCATCTCCTGCCAGGGTGGTGATTACACGAACGAAGTGTTCCCGAAGCTGCGCGCGGCGGGCTGGAACGGCTACTGGATCGACGCGGCTTCGTCGCTGCGCATGAAGGACGATGCGGTCATCATTCTCGATCCGGTCAATCTCGACGTGATCAAGAACGCGCTCGTCAAGGGTCAGAAGAACTTCATCGGCGGCAACTGCACGGTCAGCCTGATGCTGATGGCGCTGGGCGGCTTGTTCCGCGAAAACCTCGTCGACTGGATGACGGCCATGACTTACCAGGCCGCATCGGGCGCGGGCGCGCAGAACATGCGCGAACTGCTGTCGCAGATGGGCACGCTGAACGGCGCGGTGAAGAACGAACTGGCTGACCCGGCTTCGGCGATTCTCGACATCGACCGCCGCGTGCTCGAAGCGATGAACAGCGACAGCATGCCGACCGACCATTTCGGCGTGCCGCTTGCGGGCTCGCTGATTCCGTGGATCGACAAGGATCTCGGTAACGGCATGTCGAAGGAAGAGTGGAAGGGCGGCGCGGAAACCAACAAGATTCTCGGCAAGCCGGCCATGGGCACGCCGGGCTCGATTCCGGTCGACGGTCTGTGCGTGCGGATCGGCGCAATGCGTTGCCACTCGCAAGCGCTGACGATCAAGCTGAACAAGGACGTGCCGCTCGACGAAGTGAACGGCATCCTCGCGTCGGCCAACGACTGGGTCAAGGTCGTGCCGAACGAGCGCGAAGCGTCGATGCGCGATCTGTCCCCGGCGGTCGTCACCGGTACGCTGACGGTGCCGGTCGGCCGCGTGCGCAAGCTCGCGATGGGTGGCGAATATCTGTCGGCCTTCACCGTCGGCGATCAGCTGCTGTGGGGCGCGGCTGAACCGTTGCGTCGTATGCTTCGCATTGTGCTCGACAAGTAAAGTAAACTACGCGCTCACGACGCGTAGACAACTCAAGAAGCGTCGCGCTTGCGCGGCGCTTTTTTCATTCTGTGCTCCGATCATCTTGTTTCTTTCCACTCGCAAAAAAGGCTGCGCGCTGACGCGCCAGGAGTCCCGATGAACTTTCGACGCTCCGCTCTTCGGGCCATGTTTATTCGTCACGAGAAGGTGCGATTCAGCGGCCGTCCGGCGGCGATCGCCGCTGCTGCCGCTTTCGCCATTGCGTTGCTCGGCGGTGCCGGGGGCAATGCGCTTGCCGCGCCGGCTCGTGCCACGAGCGCGCCGGATACCGCTTCCGCTGGCAGTTCCACTACCGCTGTCGTTGCCGTCGCCGCGGGCGCGCAGTACACGGTACATGCGGGGCAGTCGCTCAACGATGTCGCGATCGCTATTACGCAGTCGCATGACCGCGCGGTTCTCGCGCGCGCGACGCGCGCATTGTTCGACACGAATCCGGCTGCGTTCATGAATCACGATCCGAGCCGCATGCGTGTGGGCGCGGTGTTGATCGTGCCGGCGCTCGATGCGTCGGGGGCATTGGCGGCTTCGTCGACGGGGGCTGCGGGGGGGGCGTCGGAGTCGACGGCGGCTGCGCCCGCTTCCGCGTCGACGGCGGCGCCGGCCGAGGCTGCGGCCAGCATGGCGAGTGCGGCCCGCGCCGCAGTTCAAGCGACGACGCCAGCCGCATCCGAGGTCTCTGGCGCGGCCAGCGCGGCGGTATCGACTGGCGCGGCGGCGGGCGGCTTGGCTTCGTCCGCGCCAGTGGCCGGTTCGGCGCCTGCGGCGGCGAGTGGCACGCAGGAATGGACCGGATCGATTCAACCGGCGGCGAGCGCGCCTGCTGGACAAGCGCCGTCGGCGGCAACCGCGGCGGCACCTGCGGCCGCAGCCGCGCAGGCGGCTTCGCAGCCCCGTCAGAAAGTGTCGAGTCTGCAGCAACTGCTGGCGCTGAAAAACCGTGTGCTAATGGAATTGCAGAAGCACGGTATCGGCGGGGCGCCCGTCGCTTCGAGCCCGAAGCCGACGAGCGCTGCGCAGCCGGCAGCGGCAGGTTCGGCGGCGACAGTACCCGTGGCGCCGCAGCACGCGAATGCGGCGACGTCGCCGTCGAATGAGGGCGGCCTGTCTCAGCGCAATTTGAGCATCGCGGCGGCGGTGGGCGCGGCATTGGTCGTTCTGCTCGCTGCTCTGCGCATGGGGCGCCGCAAGCGCGAAAAGGAGGCTGCGGCGCGGGCTCCCGAGGCGACTGATGCCACGGTGGCGGGATCGGCGCGTGACGGCGATTCGCGCGATGGCAGCGCGGTGGCAGGGCAGACAGCGGTCGCGGAAGCATCGGACGCGCAAGATCAGGAGCTTGCACGGCAAGCTGCTGCGGCGGCAGCGGCGGAGCATGCAGCAGCGGAGCGTGAGGCAGCCGAACGGGAAGCGGAAGAAAGTGCAGCGGCAGAACGTGCAGCAGCCGAGCAAGCCGCCGCCGAAAGAGCCGCAGCCGAACAGGTCGAACGGGAGCGAGCAGCAGCCGAGGAACATGCCGAGGCGGAACGCGCAGCAGCGGAACGCGCAGCAGCGGAACAAGCAGCAGCCGAACAAGCAGCAGCACGCGTCGCCGCCGAACATGCAGAAGCGGAACGCACAGCGGCAGAACGCATCGCATCCGAGCGCGCCGCAGAGGAACAGGCGGCACTGCAAGCAGGCACGCTATCCAGCGGAAGCGAGCCGTCAACCGAACCACCATCGGACGCACCCGCCCCCGACGAGACGCTGCGCTCCGCGGGCACAGCCGCCAATCTGGCCGCCGCGGCAGAACTCGGCGCCGACGCGTTGCCGCTAGGACCGCTCGAACCGACCATCGGCGCGACGCAGGACGAGAACGCGCATCACGTGCAATGGGACGAGGAATCCACAGAAAGCCCGACCGCACCGCACACCGCGACGGCCAAACCGCAGTCCCCTTTGAACGTTCCACCCCCAGTGATCGATTTCACGCAACACCAGACTGAACCGCGCGCCACGTCGCTCGGTCAGCCGTTCAGCGACATCCCCGTGCCGGTGCAACCCGCGGCGTCCGCGCCGACCGACTTCCCGCGCGACGCCGTCGACGCATTCGGCAGCCTGAACATGCCGCTGCCGCCCCGCATCGAAGTGCCCACCGTCGGCGAAGCAGCGCCTTCCACGTCGCTGTCGACGCAACCGGTTGCATCGCCCGACACGACCGCGCAGCAGGCCTTCGGCGTCCACGGCGCTGACGACGACACGCCGCACGTCGCCGACCAGATCGCCGCCGGCACGGCGGGTCACGGCGCCGTTGCGGGTCTCGGCGCGGCTGGCTTCGGCGCGCTGAAGCTCGACTTCGACCTCGAACTGCCGCCGAGTCCGGCCCAGCCGCTGCCGGCCTTCACGCCGGCCGATCTCGCCCGCATCGCGCGCAACAAGCTGGAGTTGGCCTCCGAGTACATCGAGCTCGGCGATCTGGGGGGCGCCCGCGCGCTGATCAACGAAGTGATCGAAGCGAACGATCCGGCCACGCGCACCGAAGCTCGCGCGTTGCTTTCGACACTCGCACCGCTGTCGTGAAGCGCATCGCATTAGGCGTGCAGTACGACGGCGCGGCGTTCGCTGGATGGCAATCGCAGCCGCATGGCAACACGGTTCAGGACGAGCTCGAACGGGCGCTGCGCGAATTCACGCGCACGCCCGTGCACACGGTGGTCGCCGGCCGCACCGACCGCGGCGTGCATGGCTTGGGCCAGGTCGTACATTTCGACACCGAACTCGATCGCGTCGACATCTCCTGGGTGCGCGGCCCGAACGCATTTCTGCCGAAGACGATCGGCGTGCAATGGGCCAAGCCGATGCCCGACGATTTTCACGCGCGATTTTCGGCATTCGAGCGGACCTATTACTACGTGCTGTACGTCAGTCCGGTTCGCTCGCCAATGCTCACGACGCGCGCCGGCTGGGTGCACACGCCACTCGACGTCGACGCGATGCGCTCGGCCGCCGAGCACCTGATCGGCGAGCACGACTTTTCGGCGTTTCGTTCGTCGCAATGTCAGTCGAAGACGCCGTTCAAGCATCTGTACCAGATCGACGTCAAACGACAGGGTAACTTCGTGCATTTCCGCTTTCGCGCGAACGCGTTCCTGCATCACATGGTGCGCAACGTCATGGGCTGTCTGATCGAAATCGGCAGCGGCCGCCGCCCGGCCGCGTGGATGGCCGACGTGCTTGCGAGCCGTAGCCGCGACTGCGCGGCGCCGACCTTCATGCCCGACGGCCTGTATCTCGCGCAAGTGGGCTATCCTGAGCAATTCGGCGTGCCCGACCCGGCGACGGGCAGCGTGCCGTGGAGCAGCGTATGGACCGAGCAACCCGAAACATGAAAGCAGCCGAGACCCACGCCAACAAGGCCGACGCCACCGCCTTGCAAAGCGTGCCGCATCGCACGCGCATCAAGCTGTGCGGACTGTCCAAGCCCGCCGACATCGCACACGCGATCGACCTCGGTGCCGACGCGATCGGCCTCGTGTTCTATCCGCCGAGCGCGCGCTCGGTGAGCGTCGCCCAAGCGGTCGAACTCGTGCACGATGTGCCGCCGTTCGTGTCGGTCGTCGGCCTGTTCGTCAACGCAACGCCGGACTGGGTCCAAGAGGTCGCGAGCAATGTGAACCTGACAATGTTGCAGTTCCACGGTGACGAGACGCCGGACCAGTGCGAGACGCTCGCCGGCGTTGCGGGTTTGCCTTGGTTGCGTGCGCTGCGGGTCGCGGCGGATACTCGATCGGCCGATTTGGTAAAATCGGCGTTCAACTATTCAGCAGCCAGTGGTCTTCTGTTCGACACTCATGTCGAAGGCTACGGCGGCGGCGGGAAGGTTTTCGATTGGTCACTTATTCCAGCAGAGCTCGCGCATCGGGCCGTTTTGAGTGGTGGGTTGAACACGCAAAACGTCAGTGATGCGATCCATCGCGTGCGCCCGTACGCGGTCGATGTCTCGAGCGGCATCGAAGTGCCGGGCGCCCGGGGCGTGAAAGATCACGCCCGGATGGCGGCGTTCGTGCGCGCGGTGCGCGCCGCGGACGCTGAATGATTCAGGCTCGCGGGCGCTTTCCGATGAAAGCCGCGAGCCGTTCTGAGAAGAGTGATCACCATGTACAACTTGCCTGACGAAAGAGGCCACTTCGGCCAGTTTGGCGGCGTGTTCGTAGCCGAAACGCTGTTTTCCGCACTCGACGAGCTGCGCGAAGCGTACGAGAAATATCAGAAAGACCCGGAATTCGTCGCCGAATACGAGCGCGAACTGAAGTACTTCGTGGGTCGCCCGTCGCCGATTTATCACGCACAGCGCTGGAGCGAATTGCTCGGCGGCGCGCAGGTTTATCTGAAGCGTGAAGACCTGAATCACACCGGCGCACACAAAATCAACAACGTAATCGGCCAGGCGCTGCTCGCCAAGCGCATGGGCAAACCGCGCGTCATCGCGGAAACCGGTGCCGGTCAGCACGGCGTGGCCACGGCGACGATCTGCGCGCGCTTCGGTATGGAGTGCGTGGTCTACATGGGCGCCGAGGACGTACGCCGTCAGGCCGCCAACGTGTACCGCATGAAGTTGCTCGGCGCGACCGTCGTGCCGGTCGAATCGGGTTCGCGCACGCTGAAGGACGCGCTGAACGAAGCGATGCGCGACTGGGTCACCAACGTCGAAAACACGTTCTACATCATCGGCACGGTCGCGGGTCCGCATCCGTATCCGATGATGGTGCGCGATTTCCAGCGTGTGATCGGCGACGAATGCCGCGTGCAAATGCCCGAACTCGCCGGTCGCCAGCCGGATGCGGTCATTGCGTGTGTCGGCGGCGGTTCGAATGCAATGGGTATCTTTTACCCATATATCGACGACAAATCAGTGCAGTTGATCGGAGTCGAAGCGGCCGGCGACGGCATCGAAACGGGTCGCCACGCGGCTTCGCTGATCGGCGGCAGCCCCGGGGTGTTGCACGGCAACCGTACCTATCTGCTGCAGGATGAAGACGGCCAGATCATCGAGACGCATTCGGTATCGGCAGGCCTCGACTATCCGGGCGTCGGTCCCGAGCACGCGTGGCTAAAAGAGAGCAACCGCGCGCAATATGTTGGCATCACCGACGAAGAAGCACTGAAGGCGTTCCACGACTGCTGCCGCATCGAGGGTATTATTCCCGCGCTGGAGTCGAGCCACGCGCTCGCGTATGCCACGAAGCTCGCGCCGACCTTGTCGAAAGACAAGATTCTGCTGGTCAACCTGTCGGGCCGCGGCGACAAGGACATGCACACGGTCGCCGAGCGATCGGGTATCCAGTTCTGAGCCGCGACGATGCGTGACGAGTTCGACGAGCCGCAGCCGGCGATTGAAACCACGAATCCGGCCGCCGAAGTACCGGCGGCCGCGGCATCTGCACCGCTGCTTGCGCAAGTGCCGGCTGGCATTCAGCTGTTGAACCGCGATTTTCTGACCGATGTAGCGAACATTCCCGACGGGTCGATCGACCTGATCGTCTGCGATCCGCCTTATGGGCTTGGGAAGGACTATGGCAACGACTCGGACATGCGCACTGGCGAGGAATTTCTCGTCTGGACGCGTGGCTGGCTCGAGCTGGCTGTCCCGAAGCTCAAGTCGTCAGGTTCGCTCTACATTTTCTGCACCTGGCAATACGCACCGGAAATCTTCAGTTTCCTGAAGACGAAACTCGTGATGGTCAACGAAATCATCTGGGACCGGCGTGTGCCGAGTATGGGCGGCACCACGCGCCGCTTTACGTCGGTGCACGACAACATCGGTTTTTTCGCGGTGTCGAAGGACTATTTCTTCGATCTCGATCCCGTCCGCATCCCATACGATGCAGTCACGAAGAAGGCGCGTTCGCGAAAGTTGTTCGAAGGAAGCAAGTGGTTGGAGCTTGGCTATAATCCGAAGGATGTCTGGTCGGTCTCGCGTCTGCATCGGCAGCATGCGGAGCGCGTCGCGCATCCGACCCAGAAACCTCTGGAAATCGTCGAGCGAATGGTGTTGTCCAGTTGTCCGAAGGGCGGCCGAGTGCTCGACCCGTTCATGGGCAGCGGCACCACCGCAGTCGCTTGCGTCCGTCATCAGCGCGAATTCGTCGGCTATGAGATCAACGAGAGCTATTGCGCGATAGCGCGCGAGCGCGTCAGCGCCGCTGCCACGCCTGCAGCGCCGCGTCGGACTCGAGCGAAGCCGAAAGTGCAGTCGTCGACCGAACTGCAGTGAAAGCGCGCGATACGCCGCTAGTTTCGCCTAAAGGCGCGCGGCGATGAGCGCGCGGTAGCCCTAATTCGAGAATACTTCCATGTCCCGTATCAAGAACACGTTTGCCGCGCTGTCCGCCCAAGGGAAGAAAGGCTTGATCCCGTTCATGACCGCTGGCGATCCGGACCCGGCTCGCACGGTCGAATTCATGCACGCGCTCGCCGCCGGCGGTGCCGATGTGATCGAACTCGGCGTGCCGTTTTCCGACCCGATGGCCGACGGCCCGGTGATCCAGCAGTCGTCCGAACGCGCGCTCGCGAAGGGTGTGTCCCTGCGCCACGTGCTGGCCGACGTCAAACGCTTCCGCGAAAGTGACGACAAAACCCCTGTTGTGCTGATGGGCTACGCGAACCCGATCGAGCGGCTGGGCGCCGAGGCCTTCGCGAAAGCCGCGAAAGAAGCCGGTGTCGATGGCGTGCTGGTGGTCGATTATCCGCCCGAAGAATGCGCTAACTTCGCCGAACAGATGCAATCCGCCGGTATCGATCCGATCTTTTTGCTCGCGCCGACCTCAACCGACGAACGTATCGCCGAAGTCGGCCGAATCGCCAGCGGCTACGTCTACTATGTGTCGCTGAAAGGGGTCACCGGCGCCGCAAATCTGGACGTTTCCAGCATCGCGAGTAAAATCCCGGCCATCAAGTCGCGCGTCCCCCTGCCAGTGGGCGTCGGTTTCGGCATTCGCGACGCGCAAACGGCGCGTGCGGTGGGCGAGGTGGCCGATGCCGTCGTAATCGGCAGCCGTATCGTTCAATTGCTCGAACAGGCAGCCCCTGACGCAGCTGCCGAGACGCTCAAGCGTTTCGTTGCAGAAGTGCGCGAGGCGCTCGATAGCGTCGCGACTGCCCGATAACAGTTATTTTTGTCGCGGTAACGTGAGCGGCGGGCTCGTCCCGCCGTTTGCGCGACTGCTGACCCAGAAGGATTCCCTATGAGCTGGCTCGATAAGCTGCTGCCGCCAAAAATCAAACAAACCGACCCGAAGAACCGCAAGGGAATTCCGGAAGGCCTGTGGATCAAGTGCCCGTCGTGCGAAGCCGTGCTGTATCGCAACGACGTCGAGGCCAATCTGCATGTTTGCCCGAAGTGCGACCATCACATGCGCATCGGCGCGCGTGAGCGGCTCGACAGCCTGCTCGATCCGGAAGGCCGCTACGAAATCGGCCAGGAAATCGTTCCGGTCGACGCGCTGAAGTTCAAGGACAGCCGCAAGTACCCCGAGCGCATCAAAGAGGCGATGGACGAAACGGACGAGACCGATGCAATGGTCGTGATGGGCGGCGCGATTCACACGCTGCCGGTCGTCGTGGCGAACTTCGAGTTCTCGTTCATGGGCGGCTCGATGGGCTCGGTGGTCGGCGAGCGTTTCGCGCGCGGCGCGCAGAACGCGCTCGAACAGAAAGTGCCGTTCATCTGCGTCACCGCTTCGGGCGGTGCGCGGATGCAGGAAAGCCTGCTGTCGCTGATGCAAATGGCGAAGACCACCGCGATGCTCACGAAGCTGGCCGAAGCCAAGCTGCCGTTCATCTCGGTGCTGACCGACCCGACGATGGGCGGCGTGTCCGCGAGTTTTGCGTTCCTCGGGGACGTCGTGATCGCCGAGCCCAAGGCGCTGATCGGCTTTGCCGGCCCGCGCGTGATTGAGCAGACGGTGCGCGAGAAACTGCCGGAAGGGTTCCAACGCGCCGAGTTCCTGCTGCAAAAGGGCGCGATCGACATGATCGTCGATCGTCGCAAGCTGCGCGAAGAGATCGCGCAACTGCTGGCGCTGTTGAGCCATCAGCCGGCGGACGCGGTCGCGTAAGAACCGGGTACCGAAGCAAAAATAGCGCGCCGTGCGAGCAATCAAGCGGCGCGCTGTCATTTCCGGGATAATTACGGTCGCCTGCGATCCCGTGGCGCGGTTTATGCGCACAAACCCGATCTCCACCGATGACCGGCGACCCGCGATCCGGACGGCAACCGCCTGACCGCACCTTCGCAGCACTGCAGAACCGAACTACCGCGACTCACTCAAGATTCACCCGATGACGACATTCCCTACCCTCGACGCGTGGCTCACGCACCTTGAATCCGCGCATCCGGTCGGCATCGACATGGGTTTGAGCCGCATCTCCCAGGTACGCGATGCGATGCAGCTGTCGTTCGCGTGCCCGATCATTACGGTCGGCGGCACGAACGGCAAAGGGTCGACCTGCGCGATTCTCGAAGCAATTCTGCTGCGCGCGGGCTATACGGTCGGTTGCCACACGTCGCCGCATCTGCTTTCGTTCAACGAGCGCGCGCGCATCAACGGCGCAATGGCGAGCGACGCAGATCTGCTGCCGCACTTCGAAGCGGTCGAAGCCGCGCGCCAGAGCCTGGCGAAACCGGTCTCGCTGACCTACTTCGAATTCACGACGCTGGCGATCATGAGCCTGTTCGCGTCGCGCGGCCTCGACGCGGTGATTTTCGAGGTCGGCCTCGGCGGCCGTCTCGACGCGGTCAATATCCTCGATACCGACTGCGCGATCATCACGAGCATCGACATCGATCACACCGACTATCTCGGTGATACACGCGAGAAAATCGCCTTCGAAAAGGCCGGTATCTTCCGTCCCGGCAAGCCGGCGATCTGCGCGGACCCGGTGCCGCCGCAATCGCTGATCGATCACGCGGAAAAGATCGGCGCGCAATTGTGGCTGTTCGGCCGCGACTTCCGTTACGAAGGCCAGGCCGGCAGTGAGCGCCAGCAGTGGAGCTACGTCGGCCCGACGCTGCGCCGCTCGGCGCTCGCCTATCCGTCGCTGCGCGGTGCGAATCAGCTTATCAACACGTCGGCGGCGCTGGCCGGGCTCGAAGCGTTGCGCGACCGTCTGCCAGTGTCGGCGCAGGACATTCGGCTCGGCATCGCCAACGTCGATCTGCCGGGCCGCTTCCAGGTGCTGCCGGGCAAGCCGTCCATTGTGCTCGACGTCGGCCACAACCCGCATGCCGCCGCGGTGCTCGGGCAGAATCTCGGCAACATGGGCTTTTTCCCGTACACGTACGCGGTGTTCGGTGCGATGCGCGACAAGGAC
The DNA here is from genome assembly GCF_040948665.1 of Paraburkholderia sp. BR14320. Lineage (NCBI taxonomy): Bacteria > Pseudomonadati > Pseudomonadota > Betaproteobacteria > Burkholderiales > Burkholderiaceae > Paraburkholderia > Paraburkholderia sp. BR14320. The sequence goes on along the minus strand of NZ_JBFPKG010000014.1, from coordinate 120,378 downwards.
ATCGCCGGCGTGCTCAGTCATCTGAAAGGGGAGATCGATCACTGGTGCGTGACCGATCTGCCAACCCCGCGGGCCGCCTCCGCGCTAGAACTGGAAACCGCATTGCGCGAGCTGGGCGTGGAAGACAGCGCCGACAGCAGCGTCACGCGTTACGCGACGCCGGCAGAGGCTTTCCAGGACGCGCTAAAACGTGCTTCAGAGAATGATAGAATCGTGGTTTTCGGCAGTTTCTATACGGTAGCGGGTGTGATGGCCTACCGGAAATCGCAGCAACACTGAGCGGGCGCCAGGCTCGAACCAAGCGATTCATGGGAATTTTCTCGTTCGGCAAGAAAGACGACGCGCCCAGCCGGCGCGGCGCAAACACCAGTTCCAATCGGGCCGCCCGGGGTGAGCGCGTCGAGCGGCGTACCCGCCGCACCGAGCGCACCGTCGATGCAGACGCAATGCTGCTCGACCCCACGCTGCCGGAAAAGCAGCGCGCGCGCCGCCGGCTCGTCGGCGCAATCGCACTGGTCGTCGCGGCGGTAATCATTCTGCCGATGGTGCTGGATTCGCACCCGAAGCCCGTCACCGACGACATCTCAATCGACATTCCTAGCCGGCCCTCGCCGAGGCTCTCCAGGTCCACCGCCAACGAAGACGTGCAAGCCGGCGTCGCGCCGGACAATCCGCCGGCCGCCGACAGCGGCATCGCCGCGTCCGGCCTTGCGCCGGCAGCGACCGCGGCATCCGCCGCGACTACGGCGGCGGCCCCGGCCTCCGCCGCGAAACCAGCGCAATCGACTCAATCGACTCAATCGACTCAATCGACTCAATCGACCGCAGCGAAACAGGGCACGACCTCGTCCGTCGCAACCGGCAGCGTTACCGCCGCGACACCGAAGCCCGCCAAACAGACGAAAGCACCCGCCGCCGCACCGTCGGCATCGACCGACGACGACGCGAACCCAGCCACCGCCAGCGCCGACGCGAATTCCGGCACGCCGGCCTCGCCGCCGGGCAACCGTTTCGCGGTGCAGCTCGGCGCGTTCTCGAACGAAGCGAATGCGCGCAATTGGGCCGCGAAGTTGAAAGCGGCGGGCGTGCCCACATATACCGAGCATAGGAAGCAAGCCGACGGTTCGACGCTGACCTTGCTGCGTGCGGGCCCGTTCGCCGACCGTGCCGCGGCCACCGCCGCTGTCGCGAAGGTCCGCGAGGCGGGCCTCGTGTCGGGCTCGAACGGCGGCGGCGCACAGTAAGCGAGCGATGTTCACTGCCTTCGACTACGCTGTAATGGCGGTGATCGGTTTGTCGGCGCTGCGAGGCGCCTGGCGCGGTTTGCTGTCGGAAGTGTTTGGTTTGATCGGCTGGGTCGCGGCGTTTTTCGTCGCCTGCGAGTTCGTCGGCTATGTGGTCCCGTATATCCCGTCCACCTGGCCGGGCGGCGCGTTGACGCAGTGGCTGCTGGCTTTTTCGCTCGTGGTGATCGGCGTAGTGCTGGTCACGAGCGTGGTGAGCGCGCTGCTCAGCCGCCTCGTGCAGGTCACGGGACTGGGCGGTGCGGACCGCTCGCTCGGTTTGATGTTCGGCCTCGTCCGCGGGGTCGTTCTGGTGCTGATTCTGGTCGCCCTCGCAGGCTTGACCGAACTGCCCAAAGAGGAATTCTGGCGCAATGCGCTGCTTCGTCCGTATGCTGTTGCGGGCGTCCGCGCAATGAAACCGCTGCTCCCCGAGGCGCTCGCCGCTTACGTCCATGTGGACGATCTGGGCGCCCCGAGCAACGCGCAACAGGACTCCGGCGCATACCGGCTGCCTTGACGGCGTAGCGCGTCCCGTCGCATCGAAGCGCGGGCGCGAGCATAGGCACCGGTCGCCATCACGAATTTTGTACCTTTGAAGGACATGCCATGTGCGGCATCGTAGGCGTAGTTTCCCACTCCCCGGTCAACCAGCTGATCTATGACAGCCTGCTGCTGCTGCAGCATCGCGGTCAGGACGCCGCCGGCATCGCGACGGCGAACGGCAGCAATTTCCACATGCACAAGGCCAACGGCATGGTGCGCGACGTGTTCCGCACGCGCAACATGCGTAGCCTGCCGGGCACGACCGGCATCGGCCAGGTCCGTTACCCGACCGCCGGTTCGGCGTCGAGCGAAGAAGAGGCGCAGCCGTTCTACGTGAACGCGCCGTTCGGCATCATCCTCGCGCACAACGGCAACCTGACCAACTGGCAGCAGCTGAAAGATGAGATGTTCCGCATCGATCGCCGCCACGTGAACACCAATTCCGATACCGAAGTGCTGCTCAACGTGTTCGCGCACGAGCTGCAACTGTCGAGTTCGGGTCTGCAACTCGATCCGGCCGCGCTGTTCAAGGCGGTAGCGGGCGTGCATCGGCGGGTGCGCGGTTCGTATGCGATCGTCGCGCTGATCGCCGGTTATGGTCTGCTCGGCGTCCGCGATCCGTTCGGTATTCGTCCGCTGTGCCTCGGCAAGCTGGAAACGCCTGAAGGCGTCGAGTGGATGCTGGCGTCGGAATCGGTGGCGATCGAAGGCATTGGTTTCGAATTCGTGCGCGACGTGCAGCCGGGCGAAGCGGTTTTCATCGATGCAGAAGGCCAGCTGCATTCGCAACAGTGCGCGACGGCTCCGAGCCTGAACCCCTGCATCTTCGAACTCGTGTATCTGGCGCGTCCGGATTCGGTGCTCGACGGCGTGCCGGTCTACAACGTGCGCCTGCGCATGGGTGACTACCTCGCCGAGAAGATCAAGCGCGAACTGCCCGACGTTGCGATCGACGTCGTGATGCCGATTCCCGACTCGTCGCGCCCGGCCGCGATGCAAGTCGCGAAGAAGCTCGGCGTCGAGTATCGCGAGGGCTTCTTCAAGAACCGCTATGTAGGCCGTACCTTCATCATGCCGGGCCAGGCGGTGCGCAAGAAGTCGGTGCGCCAGAAGCTGAACGCGATGAACATCGAATTCAAGGGCAAGAACGTGCTGATCGTCGACGACTCGATCGTGCGCGGCACGACGTCGCATGAAATCGTGCAGATGGCGCGCGATGCGGGCGCGAACAAGGTGATTTTCGCGTCGGCGGCGCCGCCGGTGAAATTCCCGAACGTCTACGGCATCGATATGCCGACGCGCGGCGAACTGGTCGCGCACGGCCGCTCGGACGAGGAAGTCGCGCGCATGATCGGCGCGGATCACCTCGTGTATCAGGACGTCGACGCGCTGAAGCAGGCGGTGCGCGATATCAATCCGGCGCTGAGGGCGTTCGAGGCTTCGTGCTTCGACGGCAACTACGTGACCGGCGATATCACGACCGAGTACCTCGACCGCATCGAAAGCGCGCGTCTCGCGCCGTCGTCGCAATCGGATCGCGATGCCGCGAGCGAAGCGATCGACGGTGGTGGCCCGGCGCGTTCGCAGCTGCATCTGCAACTGTCGGTGGGTTGAGCGTACACACCGCGCCCCTCCCCACACGAAGCCCGCTTATGCCGACGCAAAAGCGGGCTTTTTTGTTGCTGCCTCATTTAGCCACCAAAGCCGCGACGGACTCCTGGAGACCAGACCCAACATGGACGACTCCCTGAACCTCGACTTCGACACGCTGGCCGTCCGCTCGGGCACCGCGCGAAGCAACTTCAACGAGCACTCGGAAGCGATCTTCCTGACCTCGAGCTTCGTATTCGCGAGCGCCGCGGAAGCCGCCGAGCGCTTCAAGAACTCCGAAGACTATTTCACGTACTCGCGCTTCTCGAATCCGACCGTCTCGATGTTCCAGGACCGGCTGGCCGCGCTCGAGGGCGGCGAGGCCTGTATCGCGACCGCGTCGGGCATGGCCGCGATCATGTCGGTCGTGATGTCGATGTTGCAAGCGGGTGATCACCTCGTCAGCTCGCGGGCGCTGTTCGGCTCGACACTAGGCATGTTCTCGCAGATCTTCAGCAAGTTCGGCATCACGACTACGTTCGTCGATCCGACCGATTTGAACGCGTGGAACGAAGCGGTGCGTCCCGAAACGAAGATGTTTTTCCTCGAGACGCCTTCCAACCCGCTGACCGAGGTTTCGGATATCGAAGCGATCGGCAGGATCGCGAAAGCCGCGAATGCGTTGTTCGTCGTCGATAACTGCTTCTGCAGCCCGGCGTTGCAGCAGCCGCTGAAACTGGGCGCGGATGTCGTCATGCATTCGGCGACCAAGTTCCTCGACGGCCAGGGCCGCGTGCTCGGCGGCGCGCTGGTCGGTTCGAAGCAATTCATCATGGAAAAGGTGTTTCCGTTCGTGCGCAGCGCCGGGCCGACGCTGTCCGCGTTCAACGCGTGGGTGCTGTTGAAAGGCATGGAAACGCTGTCGTTGCGCGTCGAAAAGCAGTCAGCGAACGCGCTCGAAATCGCGCGCTGGCTCGAGTCGCATCCGGCAATCAATCGCGTGTTCTATCCGGGGCTCGAATCGCATCCACAGCATGCGCTCGCGATGCGTCAGCAGAAGTCGGGCGGCGCGATCGTGTCGTTCGAATTGAAGGGCGACACGCCCGAGCAGATGCGCGCGAACGCATGGCGCGTGATCGACGGCACGAAGGTCTGTTCGATCACCGGCAACCTGGGCGACACGCGTACGACGATCACGCATCCGGCGACGACCACGCACGGCCGCATCACGCCCGAAGCGCGCGCGGCGGCGGGCATCAGCGAAGGTCTGATCCGGCTTGCGGTGGGGCTTGAAAACGCGGGCGATATCCGTGCGGATCTGCGGCGTGGATTAGAACGCTGACAGTACCTTCGCCGCCCTCAGTGCCGCAACGCGCGCCACTGTCCGGGCGCGAGCCCAAAACGCCGCGTAAATGCGTGCGTGTAAGCGCTCTGATCGGCAAAGCCGATGTCAAGCGCGATATCGGTCAACGAAAGACGCGGGTCCGCGAGCAGCGTGATCGACGTGTCGAGCCGCAGCCGCTGCAAATAGCGATGCGGCGTCTCGCCGAACGCATCGATAAACAGTTGATGAAAACGCCGCATGCCGAAGCCGCAGTGCGCGGCGAGGTCCGCGATCTTCAGCGGCTCGGACAGATGCGCGCGCAGCCAGCGGTCGATGCGCGCGAAATCGAGCCTAACGCCTTCGCTCTGCGCACCGGCGAGTGCCCCGGAATCGACGACGAGCGCGGCGCCCAGACGTGCCGCGGCATCCCAATGGAAGCGACGGTGACCGACGGCATTATCTTGCGCTTCACCCGCGCCGCCCGCCGCATGCGCGGCAATCGTGTGCACGAGCTGTGCGAGCGATGGATCGACGGCCACGGCTCGCGCGCGCTCGAACAGCCGCTCGGGCACCGCCAGCGACGTCGCGGGCAAATCGAGTACGAGCTGACGGTTCGTGCCGACGCCCGAGTAATCGTGCCGCGCGCCGGCCGGGATCAGCCATGCGGAGCCGGCGTCGATCTGCTCCGCGACGCCGTCCACCGCCATCACCATCGCACCGTCGAGTCCCAGCACGACCTGATGGAAGTCGTGCACGTCCGACGCTTCGATCGCGCCGTAGCAGCGCAGCGAAACGTTAGGGGCGGTGACGGCGGCGTGGCTCATGGCAATACTTGGGTCTAGCTCAGACCGCGAGCAGTTCGACTTCGAACACGAGCGTCGCGTTCGGCGGGATCACGCCGCCCGCGCCGCGCACGCCGTAGCCGAGTTGCGGCGGAATGGTCAGCTTGCGCTTGCCGCCGACCTTCATGCCTTGCACGCCTTCGTCCCAGCCCTTGATGACCATGCCGCCGCCCAGCACGAACGCGAACGGGTCATTGCGGTCCTTGCTCGAATCGAACTTCTGGCCGTCGGTCAGCCAGCCCGTGTAGTGCACGGTCACGCTCTTGCCGGCGACGGCTTCGGCGCCGGTGCCTTCCACGAGGTCTTCGTACTTCAGGCCGGATTCGGTCGTCATAGTCGACATGCGTTGCTCCTCAGATCAAAAACGTAAAACCGACATTGTAGGCGCGTTGACGCCGATCGCCGAATCTTGTCCGGTTTCGCGCATGGCATGCGGATTGCGTCGCGTCTCGCGGTTCGGCCTCCACTGGTCGGTCCGAACGGGATGCCTATAATGAGGCTTCCCCCCATCATCCAGCACTGCCTGAGAGGACTCGATCGTGACTACGTCACCCACCGGGACTGCTGGCGCCCAGCCGGCGTCGGCCGGCTTCGTCATCTCCGAACGCAGCGCGCTGCTGCGCGCGGAAACCGCGTTGTTCATGCGCGATCATGTGCTGTCGCTGGTGTCGCACGACCTGCGCGGTCCGTTGAATGCGATTCATAGCTGGGCTTACGTGCTCGAGCGCAAGCTCGACGCGAACGATCCCAACTCGCAGCGCGCGATCACCGGCATTCGCAGCGGCGTCGATCAGCAGGTGAAGCTGCTCGAGACGATCGTCGATACGACGCGCGCCGAAACCAAATCGCTCGCGCTCACGTATGAGCCTTTTCCGCTGCATCCGCTGCTTGCCGAAACCGTCGAGGAAGTCCGCGCCGGCCTCGCCCGCGCGCGCGGCGTCGACGTGCGGCTCGACTCGCAGATCGCCACCGAGCAACTGAACGGCGACCGCGCTCGTCTTGCCGCCGCGCTGTGGCTGATGCTGACGTTCGCCGTCGAAGCGAGCGCGCGGGGCGCCGAGGTCGCACTGGCCGCGCGCGCGGACAACGGCACATGGCATGCGAGCGTCACGTACGAGCCGAACGAGGCCGCGTTGAACGACGCCGCGCTGCCGCACGTGCTCGAAGCGTTCGCGCGCAAGCAGGCGGGCGAGCCGCGCGAGGCGAAGCGCATCGCGTGGGTGTTCGCGTTGTGCAAGCGCGTCGCGGAGGCGCACGGCGGCAGCTTCGAGCAAAGCGATTCGACGGAAGCGGGCAGCGTTACCGCGACGCCCGCTACGCTCGTGCTGCGCGTGCCGTTCAGCGCGGCGGTGCCGAAATGAGCGTCGCACGCGAATGCGTTTGCGCACAATAAAGATTTCATTGAGCTTTCAGCCCCTATACTGACAACTTTTGTTGCCGGAGCCCGTCGCTTTGATACAGGTTGTCGCCCTCATCGGTGCAATGTTTCTGGTTGCACTCAACGGCTTTTTCGTCGCAGCCGAATTCGGTCTGGTCAAACTGCGGCAGACCCGCGTGCAAAGCCTCGCCGCCCAGCATGGCATGCGCGGCCGTCTGCTCGCGAAGGTGCACGGACAGCTCGACGCCTATCTGTCGGCCTGTCAGCTCGGCATCACGCTCGCGTCGCTCGGGCTCGGCTGGATCGGCGAACCGGCTTTCGCGCAACTGCTGATGCCGCTTTTCTCGTTGATCGGCGTCGAGTCCGAGAAGCTGATCCACGGCATTTCGCTGTTCTTCGCGTTTTCGTGCATTTCGTTCCTGCATATCGTGGTCGGCGAGCTCGCGCCGAAATCTCTGGCGATCCGCGAGGCGGAGAAAATTTCCCTATGGGCCGCCACACCGCTGTACGCGTTCTACTGGGCGATGTACCCGGCCATCTGGCTGCTCAACACGAGCGCGAACGCGGTGCTGAAGGCCGCGGGCCTCGATACCGACCACGGCCACGACTCGCATTACTCGACCGAGGAACTCAAGCTGATCCTGCGCGGCCGCCGCGCGAACGTCGCGAGCGAACTCGGTTCGTCGAGCGGCGCGTACAGCCAGGACGAATGGAACACGATCGCGCACTCGCTCGACTTCTCGCGTATGACCGTATCCGACCTGATGCGGCCGTCGCATGAAATGGTCTGTCTGCGGCGCGATCTGCCGCTGCGCGACAACATGCAGGTGGTCGCGCGGCACCGCTTCAGCCGCTATCCGCTGTTCGAGGATGCCGCGGGCGAGCGCGTGGCCGGCATGATCCATCTGAAGGATCTGCTGCTCGCGCGCCAGGCGGGCAGCACGCTCGAAGACCTGTCGCGCTACGTGCGCCCCGTGCAGTACGTGAAGCCGGACATGCCGGCGCTGGAACTGTTCCGGCGCTTTCGCAAAGGTGCGCCGCACTTCGCGCTGGTCGGCCACAAGAACGAGAAGCCGATCGGCTTCCTGACGCTCGACAACCTGCTCGGCGCGCTGGTCGGACAGATCCACGACGAGTTCCGTCAGGGCGACGCCGACTGGACCCGCATGGACGACGGCACGCTGATGGGCAAGGGCAGCTTGCCGGTGGTGTCGCTCGAACGGGCGCTGGGTATCGACATCGATGAGGGCAAGGCCGAGTCCGTGGGCGGCCTCGTGATCCAGGCGCTCAACGATCTGCCCGGCGAAGGGCAGCGCGTCGAGTTCGAAGACTTCGACGTGGTGGTCAAGAAGATGAAGGGACCGCGCATCGTGCTGGTGCGCGTGTATCCGAAGGTGTTCGACGACGAGGGCGGTTGAAGGCCCGAGCCGACCCGCAGCCTCAACCCGGTTCATCCGCCTCAGCTTCGAGGCACTCCATCCTCCACCAACACCGCGACCGGCATCGCGGCGAGCGCGTCGCGCAGATACAGCAGCCCGTGATCGTCGACTTTCGGCGCCGCGGGGCTCAGCCAGTCGAACAGCGCGCGCGCCGACAGATCGGGCGGCATCTCGATGGCCGTATCCGCCCATTGCGCCGGTTCGACGAGCGGCAGATCGCCTTCGTCGCCAAGCAGGCCCGCGGCCAACCGGCTGGCGATCACTACGGCCCACGCATTGCCATGGCGCCGCGCGAACGCGATCACATTCGACGCATGCACGCCGCGCACCGTGAGCGGCAAATACGTGCCCTGACTCAGCAGCTCCGGCAGATGCGCGCGCAGCGCCAGCACGCGCTGGATCATCGCGAGCTTCACGCGCCCGTCGCGCCAGTCCGCGAGGAATTCCGACGGCGGCGTTTGCGGCTGAGGCAGCCATGCCTCGCGTTTCGCGAAATCGACGGGCCGCCGATTGTCCGGATCGACAAGGCTGAAGTCCCACAGCTCGGTGCCTTGGTAAAGATCGGGGATTCCTGGTGACGCGAGACGCAGCACCGTCTGCTGCAGACTGTTGAGCGCGCCCGCGCGACCGATTCGCTCGACGAACGCAGACAGTTCCTTCAGGAACGCGTCGCGCCGCTGCGGCGCGAGGATGCCGAACAGAAACTCGCGGCAGCCGGCTTCGTAGGCTTCGTCGGGGGCGAGCCAGCTGGTTTGCAGCTTCGCCTCGCGCAGCTCCTTCAACTGCCATTGCGCGACGCGTTCGGCCAGCTCCTTGACGCCGGCTTCGTCGTCGGCACGCAGATCGGGCGGCCAACAGCCCACCAGCGTCTGGTACAGCATATCCTCGGCGGCGGGGCCGGGAGCCCATGCGTCGCTCTTGTCCTGGCTCACACTGCTGATCGGCGTGCCGTCGAGCGCGCGACGCTGCGGCGCGTTCAACGTCGACCATGCACGCAGCGTCGCGCCCCATTCGTCGGCGATCTCGCTCAACACCGCGAGCCGCGCTCGCACGTCTTCACCGCGCTTGTGATCGTGCGTGGCGGTCGCCAGCATCGCATGCGGAAAACGTTGCGCGCGCTCGAGATTGCCCGCATGAAACTGCTCGACCGACAGCGCGAACTCGCCGGGATCCGAGCCCACTTCGTTGCGCGACAGCAGACGCCCGTAGCGATAGCAGGCGGTGTCCTCGATCGCTTTGGCGGCGAGCGGCGCGGTCAGCTGCGAAAACAGCGTTTGCGCGCTGCGCCGGGACGATCCCGCGTGCGGCGGCGGCCCGCCGCCTTGCGCCTGCTGCTGCGACTGCGCGCCGGGCCGCGCGGGCGGCCCCTCTTCGGCGCTGCCGCCGAGCCACGCATTCACGCGCTCGAGCGTCGCGTCGTCCGAGCGCGGCAGCGAAGCGCGCGCGCCGGCGAGCGCCTGCTCGAAATAGACGTTGTCGGCGGCGCTGCGCAGTCCGCCCAGCGGATACATGCGGTACACGGGGAAATGCACGACCAGTTCGGTCAGCACGCGGCGCAGCGCCGGGTACGTGAAGTCGCGCGTGCTCAGCGAATCGCGTGCGATCCGATGCAGCGCGCGCGCCGCGCGGTCCAGTTCCGCCGAGAAGTTTTCCGCGAGAATCTTGCGCCGTGCCGCGTGCGCTTCATCGGCGAAGCGCGCGCTGCGGCCGGTCAGCTCGGCCCAGGTGTTGGCGAGCGGTTCTGCGCCGGCCGGATCGTGCAGCAGCGCGCCGACGTCGCTCATGAAGTCGTAGCCGGTCGTGCCGTCGACGGGCCAGTCGTCGCGCAACGGCTCGCCGCGGCCGAGAATTTTCTCGACCACCACGTACGGCGCGGTGTCGCGCAACTCGCTGAGCCGCTGGCGCAAACGCTGGCAGTATTCGCGCGGCTCGGCGAGCCCGTCGATATGATCGATCCGCAAGCCGTCGATGAGCCCTTCGCGGTAGAGGCGAAAGATCAGCGCATGCACCGCCTCGAACACCTCGGGCCGCTCGACGCGCACGGCGGCGAGCGTGGAGATGTCGAAGAAGCGCCGCCAGTTCACTTCGTCGGAGGCGGTGCGCCACCACGCGAGCCGGAAATGCTGCCGCTCGATCAGCCGATGCAGCCGGTCGCGCGTGACCGGATCTTGCGGCGAGTAAGTCTCCAGCACGAACTCGATCGCCGACGCGCCTTCGCGCGCGACGAACTCGCGCAGCGCGTCGCGCGCCTCGGCGGCGCGCGGCTGATCGGCGGGCTGCGTCGTGAGTCCGTGAAAGCGATTGGCGAGCGCGCTCAGATCGGCGCGGTCGGCGCCTTGCAGGATCGCCGCGTAATCGACCGGGCAGACCGGGAACACGTGCGGACCGTAGCCGATATAAAAGCGTCCGCTGTCAGCGGCGAAATGCAGCGCGATGCGGCCCGCCACCAGTTCATCGCCGTACGACGCGCCGAGCGTCGGCAGCAGCACCTTGCCGCGCAGCGCGGGATCGGGCGAATGCCAGTCGACGTCGAAATGACGCGCAAACGCGCTGTGGCGTCCCCATTCGAGGATGTCGAGCCACCACGCGTTGCTCGAACCGCCGACGCCCATATGATTCGGCACGATGTCGGCGATGAGCCCCATGTCGTGCGCGCGCAGCTTGTCGACGAGGCGCCTCAAGCCCGCCTCGCCGCCGTATTCGGCGCTGACCTGGGTGTAGTCGACGGTGTCGTAGCCGTGCATCGAGCCGGGCTCGGCCGTCGTGATCGGCGACGCGTACAGATGGCTGATGCCGAGCGCGGCGAAATATTCGACGTGGCGCGCGGCGTCGTCGAACGTGAAGCCCCGATGGAACTGGAGGCGCAGTGTGGAGCGTGGGACGGTCATGGCGTGTCGGGCTCCGCGGAAGTGTTCGGTGAAGGCGCGGCGGCGCGGCGGGCGCCGTCGACGGCCAGCAGTCGGTCGGTGAATACAGGGTCGTCGAACATCGCGTCGACGGGCAGCGTCATGCGGCGGCGCCAGTTCGGATGTTCGTCGATCGAGCCCGGCAGGTTCGGCTGCTCGGCAAGCGCGAGCAGGTCTTCGAGCGGGAACGTGACGAGCGGCCCGGGCGTCGCGGCGACGAATGCGAGCGCTTCGTCGACTGGCGGGTTGTCGGCGTCCGGCGGCGCGACGTCGGGCGCGGCCACGCCCGCTCGCTGAAACGCGCGCCACAAGTCGGCGCGCTGCTGCGCGCGCTCTTCGAGCGCCGCTTCTTCGGGGTCGCGGCCGTCGGCGCGCGCCATCGTCTGGCCGATGCGATTGCGCCACATGATGTCGCTGCCGCGCCACCAGCCGGCAACGGTCGGCAAATCGTGCGTGGTCGTCGTGCCGACCGCGTAGCGGTCCCAATCGGCGGGCGCCTTGAAACCGTGGCCATCTGGCGCGCCTTCGAACCACAGCACGCGAATCCCTTCGATGCCGTGCTCGTCGAGCCGCTCGCGAAAACCGGACGGCACGGTGCCGAGATCCTCGCCGATCACGATCGCGCGATGCCGCCACGATTCGAGCGCGATCAGCCGCAGCAGGTCTTCGAGCGGATAGCGCAGATACGCGCCGTTGCGCGCGCTTTCGCCTTCGGGCACGAGCCACAGGCGCCGCAAGCCGAGAATGTGATCGATGCGGATGCCGCCCGCATGCGCGAACGCCGCGCGCAGCATGTCGATGAACGCGGCGAAGCCTTGCGTGCGCATCGCGCGCGGCGAAAAGGTGGTGAGTCCCCACGACTGGCCGGCCTGGTTGAACAGATCGGGCGGCGCGCCGACCGACACGCCCTGAAGCATGTCGTCGGGGTAGGACCATGCATGGCTGCCGGCGCTGTCGCAACCCACCGCGAGATCGGCGATCAGGCCGACCGCCATGCCGGCTTCGCGCGCGGTGTGCTGCGCGTGCAACAGGCCGCGCGAGGCCAGCCATTGCAGGAACAGATGAAAGTCGACCTCGTTGCGATGCGCGGCGGCGAACGCGTCGACTTCGGGGCTGCGCGGGTCGCGCAACGCGTCGGGCCAGTTGCGCCAATGGCCGTCGCCGCCTTGCGCGAGTTGCGCGGCTTGCAGAGCTTCGAAGCGCGCGTGATCTTCGAGCGCGCGCCCCGCGCGTTCGCAGAAGCCGTGAAATTCGAGTGCGCGGGGCGAGTGCTGCGGGCGCTCGTGCGCGTTGAACTGTTCGTACAGCGCGCGCAATACCGCGAGTTTCAACGCTGTCGCGTGCGGCCAGTCGATCAGCGGCAGATCTTCGTATTTCGACGATGCGTTGCCGGCCCGCGCCGATGCCGATGCGCACGCGTGGGCGCCGAACACCGCGGCCGGATCGATATGCGTGACGTTGAGCCACAAACGCGACGACGGTGCGTATGGGCTGAAGCGCTCGGGCTGCGCGCTGAACATCGCGTGGGTCGGACTGACGGCGAGTGCGTGCGCGCCGCGCTGCGCGCCGTGCCGTGCAAGCTGCGCGAGCGCCGTGTAATCGCCGATGCCGCCATCGCCGACGCGACGCAAGCCATACAGCTGCGCGGCGATGCCCCACAGGGGCGGCATGGGCGGCACGCCCTCGCGTTCGCCATCGCCTTCGCCGCCGTGCAGCGTGCGCCACGCGTCGGCGACGGTGTAGCAGCGCGGCGGCGCGACCGCGAGCGTCATGCGCTGGTCGTTGATCACGAGCGTGTGATAGCCGGCTTCGTCGATCGGCGCGAGCAGCGCTCCCTCGCCTTTCGGCGCGGTGAAGCGGCCGTCGATGATCGCGCCGCTCTCCAACTCGATCCGGTAATGGCTGCCCGACTTGACCGCGGCCGCCGGCAGCGCGATGCCACGCCCGATCACCGCGGTCATCAGCGGCGGTAGCCGTCGGCCCGATAGTTCGGCCTCCAGAGCAGCGGCGCTGTGGCGGATATCGGTGGCATTGCCGCACGGCAGACCCATGCGTTCGAGCAGCGTGCCAAGCGTCTTCTCGGGCACGTGCTGCGCGTTGTGGTGCGCGTCCTGCCACTCCACCTCGAAGCCTGCACGGGTGGCGAGCGCGACGAGCCGGTCGTTGGGGCGTCGGGTCGTCACGCGCGCTGCTCCTCGTGCGATGCGATGCGCGCATCGTGGCGGCTGGCGAATTCGTTGATGTCGCCGGTCAGCCATGCGATGCACGCGTCAGCGGGCAATAGCCGCGCGTCGGCCTGCTCGCGCGCGCGTGGTGGCGTTTCGAAAATGATCTTGCCGGCGGGGATGTCGTCGAACGCGACGCTCTGTTTCGACAGATTCAGCGCGATCGATAGCGTCTCGCCATCGCCGAGTTTCCAGCGCGCGACTAGCGCGTTCGCGTCGCCGCCACCTGCGTCGCGCAGCACGGTCGCGCCGCACGCCTTCGTATGTTTCAGGCGCGGCGTGATCAGCTTCGCGCGCACCGCGAGCGCTGACTTGTAGTAATGCATCCAGTCGAGCCGATCCGGTGTCGGCTTCGCATCGGGCGCGGGCGGCGACGACGCGGCGAAGGTCTGGGCATCGTTCGGATCGGGAATCTGCGCGCGGCTTTTCTCGTCGCTGAACGCGGCGAAGCGCGCGAATTCACGGCGTCGCCCTTCGCGCACCGCGTCGGCGAGATCGCCGGTGTAATCGGTGAAAAACAGGAACGGTTGCGTCGAGCCGTATTCTTCGTCCATGAACAGCAGCGGAATTTGCGGCGACAGCAACAGCAACGCGGTCGCGGCGCGCAGCGCGTCATCCGAAGTCAGCTTGCGTAGACGTTCGCCGAACGCACGGTTGCCGATCTGATCGTGGTTCTGCAAAAACATCACGAACGACGTCGGCGGCAGATGCGCACTCGCTTCGCCACGCGGTGCACCATCGTGCAGCGGCGACGGCTCGCCCTGATACGCGAAGCCTTCGGACAACACACGCGCGAGCCGGCGAATCGGTTCGTTCGCATACGCGTGGTAATAGCCTTCGGTTTCGCCGGTCAGCAGCACGTGCAGCGTGTTGTGCGCGTCGTCGTTCCATTGCGCGTCGAAATGCGCGTCGAGCAGGCTCGCGCTGTTGTGCTCGTTTTCGAGCACCAGATGCACATGGCGGCCATGCTGCACGCGCGCGCGGATATGGTCCGACAGCTCGCGCAGCCACGCGGGGTTGTCGATCGCATGCACCGCGTCGAAGCGCAGGCCGTCGAAGCGGTACTCGTTGATCCAGTAGACCGCGTTGTCGGTGAAGAAGTCGCTGACTTCGCTGCGCTCGAAGTCGATCGCGGGGCCCCATGGCGTCTTTACGCCCGCGCGGAAAAACGGCTCCGCGTAAGTATGCAGATAGTTGCCGTCGGGTCCGAAGTGGTTGTAGACGACGTCGAGAAACACCATCAGGCCGATACCATGTGCGGCGTCGATCAGCGCCTTCAGTCCTTCAGGGCGGCCGTACGCGGAGTCGGGCGCATACGGCAGCACGCCGTCGTAACCCCAGTTGTGACGGCCGGGAAAGTCGTTCAACGGCATCAGTTCGATTGCGGTGACGCCGAGCGCGGCGAACTCGGGCAGACGTTTTTGCACGCCCGCATAGCCGCCCATTGCACCGACGTGCAATTCGTACAGTACCGTTTCTTCCCAGGGCCGGCCGTGCCATTCGGTGTGTTCCCAATGGTAGGCGCGCGGATCGATGACCTCGCTCGGGCCATGCACGTCCCGCGGCTGGAATCGCGAGGCGGGATCGGGCACTGTCTGCTTGCCGTCGAGCTGGAACCGATACAGCGTGCCCGCACCGCTCTCCACGGTGGTCTCGAACCAGCCGTTGCCGGTCGGCGCCATGTCGTGCGTGCCTTGCGCGTGGTCGCTTTCGATGACCACCTGCACGCTGTTGCACGACGGTGCCCAGAAACGGAACCGCGTGCGCGGTCGCGCGCCGCTCGCGCCGATCAACTGCGCGCTGAACGGCAGACAGTGCGCGTGATGATGCGTGTGAGGATCAATCGGACTATCGGACATGTCTTCACCATTCGAATCTGCAAACGCGCCTGGCTAGCAAGGTGACGCAACGCAAGCATTGCGTCGCAACATTCTTGCCACCCCGGCCGCGTTGCGATTTGTCCACGCTCGAACTATGTCGCCGCAGTGCATCGTTCATTGCGAGCCATCGTCGTCTGGTGTCTGCGCGCCGGGGTCGGGCGGCAGCGCGGTCAACAACCGCGGCCCGTGCTGCGCGCCGGCCACCCAGCCGGCTTGCCAATCCGCTTCGCCGGTCGGCTGCGCGGCTAGTATCATGAGGCCGTGTGCGCCGACCTCGAGTTCGGCCGTGGCGAGTCTCTGCGGCGCGCGGTCCGGATCGGCGGTGTCCAGCAGCACATGCCATTCCAGATGCGGCGCGGGAGGCGAGAACTGCAGCGGTTCGTCGTGAGCGTTGAGCATCAATAACAATACTTCGGTTTCGCCATTCAGGCCCGGTCCCGCGCGACGCAACGTGAACGCGCGTCCCTCCGGGTCCTGCCACGCTTCGATCGTCAGCGGATCGCCGTGTTCGTCGAACCAGCCGACGTCGAACAGGCCGGGCAGCACCTCGCGGTCGCCGAACAGAAAGCGCGTTTCACGCAACAGCGGGTGGCGCTTTCGCAAGCCGATCACGCGCGCGACGAACTCGGTCATGCGCCGGCCTTCGGGCGAATCCGCAAGGTCCCAGTCGATCCACGATAGGTCGTTATCCTGACAGTAAGCATTGTTGTTGCCGCGTTGGGTGCGCAGCGCTTCGTCGCCGGCGAGCAGCATCGGCGTGCCGAGCGCGATCATCAGTGTCGCGATCAGCGAGCGCGACACGCGACGGCGCGTGGCGAGAATCGCGGGGTCGTCGGTCGCGCCTTCGACACCCCAGTTGCGGCTGCAATTCTCGTTGTGGCCGTCGTTGTTGTCTTCCTGATTCGCTTCGTTGTGCTTCTGCTCGTACGCGGTGACATCGGCCAATGTGAAGCCGTCATGCGACGTGACGAAGTTGAGCGACGCCCACGGCTTGCGATGCCGCCGGTTGAACAGATCGGCCGAACCGGTCAGGCGCGCGGCGAGGTCGGGCCGCAGGCCGGCGTCGCCGCGCCAGAACCGTCGCACCGTGTCACGGAAACGGTCGTTCCATTCGCTGAAGCCCGGCGGATGATTGCCTAGCTGATAGCCGCCAGGGCCGATATCCCATGGCTCGGAAATCAGCTTGCGTTGCGACAGCACCGGGTCCTGGCGCAACGCGTCGAACAGGCCCGAACCCGGGTCGAAGCCGTGGCTTTCGCGCCCGAGCGTCACACCGAGATCGAAACGGAAGCCGTCGATGTTGAACGCGGTCGACCAGTAGCGCAGCGAATCCATCACCATCTGCATCACGCGCGGATGCGGCAGATTGACCGTATTGCCGCAGCCCGTGTCGTTGATATGGTGACGCTCGTCGCCGGGGATCAGCCGGTAGTAGCTGGCGTTGTCGAGGCCGCGCCATGAGATGGTCGGGCCCATCTCGTTGCTTTCGCAGGTGTGGTTGTAGACCACGTCGAGAATCACCTCGATACCGGCCGCGTGCAGTTGCCGCACGGCGATGCGCATTTCGTCGAGCCGGTGCGTGCTCAGGTAGGTCGGCTCCGGAGCGAAGAACGCGGCCGTGTTGTAGCCCCAGTAGTTGCGCAGGCCGCGCTCCACGAGGAAGCGGTCGTTCAGAAACGCGTGCACGGGCAGCAGCTCGACCGCGGTCACGCCGAGCTTCAGCAGATGCTCGATGAATTCCGGCGCCGCGAGTGCCGCGAACGTGCCGCGTTCATGCTGGCGCAGATCGGAGCGCAGCATCGACGCGCCGCGCAGGTGCGTTTCGTAGATCACGGTTTCGCCCCACGGCACGTCCGGACGCCGGTCGTGCGACGAGTCGAACGCCTCGTCGACGACGACGCACTTGGGCATCGCGGGCGCGGAATCGCGCCGGTCGATCGAAAGGTCCGCGCGATTCGAATGCACGCGATAGCCGAACAGCGCGTCGGACCAGCGAAACTGCCCGACGAGCTTGCGCGCATACGGGTCGAGCAGCAGCTTGTGCGGATTGAAGCGATGCCCGAAATGCGGCTGATACGGCCCGTGCGCGCGAAAGCCGTACGCGGTGCCCGGATGCGCGTTCGGCAGATAGCCGTGCCAGATCTCGTCGGTGCATTCGGGCATGGCGAAGCGGCGGATCTCCTTGCGTCCGGTGGAATCGAACAGGCACAGCTCGATTTTTTGCGCATTGGCCGAGAACACCGCGAAGTTGACGCCCAGCCCGTCCCAGCTCGCGCCGAGCGGATACGGTGAGCCGGGCAGCAACCGGTCGGGCAACGCATGCGACATGTTTTCCCTTTCCTGTTCTGATTGTCGAGCTAGAGCCCGGGTCCGTCCGAGTCTTCATGCAACGGGGGCGCGGCGCTTGCCTTCGCGCCGCGCGCCTGTGCTGCGGCACGTTTCCTTAGTCCGCGCGCAAGACGATAGTTGCGAGTGGCGGCAAAGTCAGCGCGGCGGAATGCGGCCTGCCGTGGCTCGTTACCTGGTCGGAATGGATCAGCCCGCCGTTGCCCATGTTCGAGCCGCCGTATACGGCCGCGTCGGTATTGAGCACTTCCACCCAGCGCCCGCCGCGCGGCATGCCGAGCCGATAGCCGAGCCGCGGCACCGGCGTCATGTTGCACACCACGACGAACTCCTGGCCCGCGCCGTCGGTGCGCCGATAGGCGAACACGCTGTTGGCGCTGTCGTCGCCGATCAACCATTCGAAGCCGCCCGGTTCGCTGTCGAGCAGATGCAGCCCCGGCTCGTTGCGGTACAGATGGTTCAGGTCGCGCACCAGCAATTGCACGCCGTGGTGAGCCGGATCGTCGAGAAGATTCCAATGCGGCGAGCCGTCATGATCGAACTCCGCCATCTGGCCGAATTCGCCGCCCATGAACATCAGCTTCTTGCCCGGGTGCGTCCACATGAAACCGAAGTACGCGCGCAGATTCGCGAAACGCTGCCAGCGGTCGCCGGGCATCTTGCCAAGCAGCGAACCCTTGCCGTGCACCACCTCGTCGTGCGAAAGCGGCAGCACGAAGCGCTCGGAATACGCGTAGACCATGCCGAACGTCATGTTGTGGTGGTGGTACTGGCGATACATCGGGTCTTCGTGCATGTAGTGCAGCGTGTCGTGCATCCAGCCCATGTTCCACTTGAAGTCGAAGCCGAGACCGCCGTCCGCGACGCTTGCGGTCACGCCGGGCCATGCGGTGGATTCCTCCGCGACCGTGATCGCGCCGGGTGCGCCCGGCACATAGCGGACTTCATGATTCAAGCGCTTCAGGAACGCGATCGATTCGAGATTCTCGCGCCCGCCATAGATGTTCGGCACCCACTCGCCGGCCGCGCGCGAGTAGTCGCGATACAGCATCGACGCAACCGCATCCACGCGCAGGCCGTCGACGTGATAGCGCTGCAGCCACGCGAGCCCCGACGCGATCAGGAACGCGCTCACCTCGTTGCGGCCGAGGTTGTAGATCATCGTGTTCCAGTCCTGGTGATAGCCCTCGCGCGGATCGGCATGTTCGTAGAGCGGCGTGCCGTCGAAATCGATCAGGCCATGCGCGTCGTTCGGAAAATGCGCGGGCACCCAGTCGAGAATCACGCCGAGCCCCGCTTCGTGCGCGCGATCGACGAAACGCGCGAACTGCTCGGGCTTGCCGAAGCGCGCGGACGGCGCGAACTGCCCGAGCGGCTGATAGCCCCACGAGCCGCCGAACGGATGCTCGGCGATCGGCAGAAATTCGATGTGCGTGAAGCCCATGCTCTTCGCGTAGGGAATCAGCCGCTCGGCGAGCTCTTCCCAGACGAGACCGCGCTGGCCTTCTTCGGCGATGCGCAGCCATGACTCTGCATGCACTTCGTAGATCGCAATCGGCGTGCGCGCGGTCTGCTTGCCGGCGCGCGACTGGATCCACTCGTGATCGGTCCACGGAAACTGCTCGATCTCGTCCACGTGCGCGACGATCGACGCGGTGCCCGGCGGCTTTTCAGTCTGCATCGCGCACGGATCGGCCTTCAAAGGCAGCGGATGGCCGTCGCGCGACAGAAGCTCGTACTTGTAGCGCGTGCCGGCGCCGACGCGCGGCACGAACAGCTCCCACACGCCCGCCTGGTGACGCAGCCGCATCGGATGACGGCGGCCGTCCCACGCGTTGAAGTCGCCGACCACCGACACGCGCCGTGCATTCGGTGCCCACACGGCAAAGCGCACGCCCGGCACACCGTCGATGTCGACCGGCCGCGCGCCCAGACATTCGAGCACCGCGTACGGATCGCCGTGCGCAAGACGTTGGAGCGGCTCGTCGCCGAGCACCGGACCGAACGAATAGGTATCTTCCACTTCCTGCACGACGCCATGCCAGTCGATGCGCAACCGATACGGCATCGCCGACGTGATGCGGCCCGCGAACAGGCCAGGCCGGAGTTGCTCGAGCTCGCCGAGCGTCGCGCCATCGGCGCGCGAAATCACGGTGACGTGCGCGGCATTCGGCAGCAGCGCGCGCACGATCGGACCCGCGGCGGTCTGATGCAGCCCCAGCTGCGAAAACGGATCGGGGTGGCGCGCTTCGACGAGCGCGTCGATATCGACGGGTTGAAGGCCTGCGGCCGGATCATGCTCACTCATAGTCGCCCTCGGCCGGGTTGGGCGGCGTAGCGGAGCCGGACACCCGGGTTGATGGATCGTAATGCGGCGGTGCGCCGGTATCGCCCAGCAGTCGGCTCGTGAGCGCGGCGAGGCCGCGTACCGGTAAGCCGAGCCATGTCGGCCGGTTGGCCGCCTCGTAGCGAATCTCGTAAGCGGCCTTCTCGATCAGGAACAGATCGAGCAGCGCCTCTTCGGATTCGGGCGCGACGAGCGGCTCCGATGACTGAGCGGCCGCCGCGCGGTATTCGGCGAGGAACGCCGTGGTCGCGTGGGAGCGGAAGCGCTCGAACAGAGCACGCTTGCGATCCGCGGTCTGTTGCGGCGCGCTTTCGGTGGTCGATTGCGCGGCCGCGCTCGCATACGACAGCGAGCGCATCAGACCGGCCACGTCACGCAACGGGCTCGATTTCTGGCGACGTTCCTCGAGCGAACGCGCGGGCTCGCCCTCGAAGTCGATCAGATACGCGTCGCCGTGCGCGACCAATACCTGACCGAGATGGAAGTCGCCGTGGATGCGGATGCGCAACGCCCCCGCGTCGCCCGGCACGAGATTGTCGACCGCCTTGACCAGCGCGGCGCGCCGATCGATCAGACTTTGCGCGAGCCCCTTCGTGTCCGCGTCGCTCATCTCCGCGATGCGCGGCGCGAGCAGATCGAGCGCGCTCGCGAGCATCGTCTGCGTTGCGTCGACCCATGCTTTCACCTGCTCGGCGTTGGCATGTTCCGGCGCGAACGCGGGGTCGTCGCTCGGCGTGGCGAGCGCGACGTGCAGCTCGCCGAGCCGTCGGCCGATGATGCCCGCGAGTTCACCGTAGCCGTCCAGCAGAATCGACTCGTTCGTGCGATCGGGTGCGGTCTGCGTTTCGGTGTCGACCGCGATTGCCAGCTCGTCGACCGAGCGGCGCAGATAATCGAGCGACCAGTTCCACGCGTCGCCCTGATTGTCGATAAAGCCCTGCAGGATCGCGAGCGTATGCGGCACGCCCTCGGGATCGACGCGCACCACTTCGCCATACAACGGCGCGGTGTTCGCATAGCCGAGCTGTGTCAGATAGCGGCTGATTTCCGCTTCCGGATGGATGCCGCTGACGAGCCGCCGCACCAGCTTCAGCACCGCGGCATCGGCGATGATCAGCGAGCTGTTGCTCTGCTCGGCGGCAAGCCAGCGAATCTCGGGCCGCTCGCCGAGATTGTCGAGTTCGGCGAAGCGCTCGGTCGGCAGGAACTTGATTTCGCTCTTCTGCACGGTCGGCACGACTGCGTGTTCGCGCATCTTGCGCAGCACGTTGTGCGCGAAGATCGGCAGCGAGAACGCGTCGGTCAGATGGCCGACGGTGCGGCCGCGTCGCACGCGCGCCAATGCCAATTGCAGGAACAGCGGCGTGGTGGTTTCACCGCCCCATGTGAGCGCGATCGGCACGACGTAGCGCTCGGTGTGATCGCCGACGTCCACTTCGATTTCGGTGAATGCGAAGCCGCCGTTCGGAATCGTCGTCAGCGCGGCGAGCCGCACCGCATGCATCTTCTGATCCTTCGACGCGAACCAGCGGCGCCGGCTCAGCCACGACGGCAGCACTTCGGATTCGAGCAGCCGCACGTTTTCGGGTGTCGGCCCGGTCTGCCCCTCGCGGATCACGATCGTGACGAACTCGGGCAGCGGCTCGGAATGCGCCTGCGCCCACGTCGGCCGTCCGCCGCCTTCGCACAGCATGAACCACAGGAAGCCGTATGGCGGGAACGTCAGCAGATAGGTCAGTTGGCCGATCGCGGGGAACACCGAATCGGCGGTCATCTCGACCGGCACGAAGCCGTTGAATTCGGACAGGTCCAGCTCGACCGCCTGCGGCGCGCGCGACAGATTCGCGACGCACAGGATCGGCGCCTCGCCGGGCATCTCGCGCAGATACGCGAGAATCTTGCGGTTTTCCGGCTTCAGAAAGCGGATCGTGCCGCGTCCGAAGGTCTGCTTCGAGCGCCGCGTCGACAGCATGCGGCGCGTCCAGTTCAATAGCGAGTGCGGGTCGCGGCTCTGCGCTTCGACGTTGACCGCGTCGAAGCCGTACAGCGTACCCATCACGGGCGGCAGCACCAGTTGCTCGGGGTCGGCGCGCGAGAAGCCGCCGTTGCGATCCGACGACCACTGCATCGGCGTGCGCACGCCGTCGCGGTCGCCGAGGTGGATGTTGTCGCCCATGCCGAGTTCGTCGCCGTAGTAGATGACGGGCGTACCGGGCATCGACAGCAGCAGCGAGTTGATCAGCTCGATGCGGCGGCGGTCGCGCTCCATCAGCGGCGCGAGACGGCGGCGAATGCCGAGATTCAGACGTGCGCGGCGATCGCTCGCATAGGTGTTCCACAGATAGTCGCGCTCGGAATCGGTGACCATTTCGAGCGTCAGCTCGTCGTGATTGCGCAGGAAAATCGCCCACTGGTTCGAATCGGGGAGGTCCGGCGTCTGCTTCATGATGTCGGTGATCGGGAAGCGGTCCTCGCTCGCGATCGACATGTAGATGCGCGGCATCAGCGGGAAGTGGAACGCCATATGGCATTCGTCTTCGTTGCCGAAGTACTCCTTCACGTCCTCGGGCCACTGGTTCGCCTCGGCGAGCAGCATCCGGTTCGGATACTCGGCGTCGATGGTCGCGCGAATCCGCTTCAGGATCTCGTGCGTTTCCGGCAGGTTCTCGTTGTTGGTGCCTTCACGCTCGACCAGGTACGGCACCGCATCGAGCCGCAGCCCGTCGATGCCCATGTCGAGCCAGAAGCGCATCACCTGCAGCACCTCTCGCATCACCGCCGGATTGTCGAAATTCAGATCGGGCTGGTGCGAGTAGAAGCGGTGCCAGTAGTACGCGCCCGCAACCGGATCGTGCGTCCAGTTCGACGGCTCCGAGTCGATGAAGATGATGCGCGTCTCCGCGTACTTCTGATCGGTATCGGACCACACGTAGTAGTTGCGATAGTTCGAGCCGGCCTTCGCACGCCGCGCGCGCTGGAACCACGGGTGCTGATCCGACGTGTGGTTGATGACGAGCTCGGTGATCACGCGGATGCCGCGCGCGTGCGCTTCCTGAATGAAGCGCCGCACGTCCGCGAGCTGACCGTAGTCGGGATGCACGTTGCGGTAGTCGGCGATGTCGTAGCCGTCGTCACGGCGTGGCGACGGATAGAACGGCAGCAGCCAGATCGCGTTGACGCCGAGCTCGGCGATGTAGTCGAGCTTGGCGATCAGGCCGGGGAAATCGCCGACGCCGTCGTTGTTCGCATCGAAAAACGACTTGATGTGCACCTGGTAGATGATCGCGTCCTTGTACCATAGCGGATCGTCGCTGAGCGCCGCGGGTTTGCCGCGCCGGCGCGTGCGTACCTTCGCCGCAGTGCCGACGGCCGCGGCCGTTTGCGCCTCGTGCGTGGATTGGGCTGGATCGTCGCGCTTCATGTTCCACCTTCCATCCAGGTTGGGGTGACAGCGTCTGCGTGAAGAGTGCTGTCGTGTTCGTGGTCGCTGTCCTCCGGGCGATCGGCGGGCAGGCCGCCTAGCGGCGCGATGCGCCAGATCGAGAACGGTTGGCCCGAGCCGAGCCGCACGTGCTGCCAGCGTCCGTGCCATTCGAAGCGTGCGCCGGTCATCTGGTCGATCACTTCGAGCGCGGCGTGGTCGTGCAGATGCCAGCGCTGGAACGTGTCCCACGACAACTCGATGTCCGCGCCCTGTTCGTTGAACGGATCGAGATTGATCGCGACGACGATCACGTTGTCGCGCGACTCGGTCGCTTTCTCGAAGAACAGGATGTGATCGTTGTGCGCGGTGAGGAACGTGAGACCGAGATGCGTTTGCAGCGCGGGATTCGCGCGCCGGATGCGATTCAGCGCGGTGATCTCGCCGACGATATTGCCGGGCCGGTGCCAGTCCCACGCGCGCAACTGATACTTTTCGGAGTCCAGGTACTCTTCGCTGTTCGGCAGCGCGGTGGCCTCGCACAGTTCGAAGCCG
This sequence comes from Paraburkholderia sp. BR14320, assembly GCF_040948665.1. Taxonomy (NCBI): domain Bacteria; kingdom Pseudomonadati; phylum Pseudomonadota; class Betaproteobacteria; order Burkholderiales; family Burkholderiaceae; genus Paraburkholderia; species Paraburkholderia sp. BR14320. The sequence continues at coordinate 96,296 of NZ_JBFPKG010000014.1, read as the reverse complement.
CTATACACGCCCCACAGCCCGGCCAGTGTCGCGGCCAGCGCCGCGCGGATCAGAAAGCCCGTGCGTCCCTGCGATTGCAGATGGCGCGGGTTGATGTCCGGGGTATTGACGAAGAAGTTCGGCCGGTAGAAATCGCGCGCGCCGGTCTGCGTGAGCTCACTCATGTACTCGATGAAATCGCGCTTCGACTCGCGCCACGTGAAGTACGTGTACGACTGCGAGAAGCCGATCTTGCCGAGCCGGTTCATCATGCGCGGCCGCGTGAACGCTTCGGCGAGGAAGATGACATCGGGGTGGCGCGCACGCACGTCGGCGATCATCCATTCCCAGAACGGCAGCGGCTTGGTGTGCGGATTGTCGACGCGGAAGATGCGCACACCCGCGTCGACCCAGAACAGGATCACGTCGCGCAACGCGAGCCACAGGTCGGGCTTCGCATCGTGCGCGTAGAAGTCCGGGTTGACGATGTCCTGATACTTCTTCGGTGGATTCTCTGCATAGCGCAGCGTGCCGTCGGGGCGCCACGCGAACCATGTCGGATGCTCCTTCAGCCACGGGTGATCGGGCGAGCACTGGATCGCGAAGTCGAGCGCGATTTCGAGGCCGTGCGCATGCGCGGCGGCCAGCATCGCCTTGAAATCGTCGAGCGTGCCGAGCTGCGGATGCACGGCGGTGTGGCCGCCTTCGGCCGCGCCGATCGCATAGGGACTGCCGACATCGCCCGGCTGCGCGGTCAGCGTGTTGTTGCGGCCCTTGCGGTTCGCGAGGCCGATCGGATGAATCGGCGGAAAGTACAGCACGTCGAAGCCCATGTCGCGGATGCGCGGCAGTTTCGCGGTCACGTCCGCGAACGTGCCGTGGCGCGATTCGTCGTCGCTCATCGAACGCGGGAAGATCTCGTACCAGCTCGCGAAATAGGCCGCGGTGCGTTCCGCGTCGATCTTGTAGATCACCTGATCGCGGCTCAGAAACGGCCGGTGGCGCGCGGCGGTCATCGCTGCCGCGGTGGCGGGCGCGAGAATCAGCGCGAGCTTCTGTTCGGCGTCGGCCTTCTGGAAGTCGCGCACGATGTGTTCGAGCTGCTCCTTGTCCGCGCCTTCGCTAGTCTCGACTTCGGCGAGCACGAGCGCGAACAGATGCGCGGCTTCGTCGAGTTCGATCTCGACGGTCTGGTTCGCCTTCAACTTCTTCTGGATGTGCTCGACGAGCGAGGCAAAGTCGTCGCGCCACGCGATCACGGTGAATTCATAGCGGCCGATCCGCTCGAGCGGAATCCGCGCGCTCCACAAGTCGAGACCGGCCGGCGGCGCGGGCGACATCAGCTCTTCGTGCCACGCGGTTTCGTCGGCCGCGCGCCACAGCACGGCGGCCGCGATCTTGTCGTGACCTTCGGCGAAGATCGCCGCGCGAATCTCCGCGCGCTCGCCGACGCTGCGCTTGGCCGCGAAGCGGCCGTTTTCCACCGACGGCGACACGCTCTCGATTGCGACGCGCGGCGCTTCGATCGCGTCGAGCACGGTCTTGTGGCCGCTGCGCTTGCTGTTCGACTTGTCGATGGGCGGCGCGAGGTAGATTGGCTGTTCCGCGAACGCGCGCAGCAGCCGCACCGCGCCCGGCGCGAGCGCGAACGGCGCGAGGGCCGCGGGTTCGTTCCGGCCGCGCGCATCGAGCGGCACGAAGCGCGTGAAGCTGCCCGGCACGCCCGCGAGGAAGCGCGCGGGATCGACCCGCACTGGCGCGCCGAGTTCGGGATTCACGACGATCAGGAGTGCTTCGCTGGCGTCGCGCAGATCGGCCGCGTCGGCGCGCAGCAGAACCGCGGCCGATGCGCCGGGTCCGCTCCATTGGCGCAATTCACCGTTCGCATGCAGCGTCGGCGTATTGCGCGCGAAGTCGTTCGCCTGGGTGACGGCGGCGCTCAGATCGAAGCGCCGTGACTGCACGGCGCGCGCGAACTGCGCGGCGTCGCCGCGCGTTTGCGACATCGGTTCGGCGATGCCGTATTCGAAGCCCATCGGCATCATCCAGCCGCTGCCCAGTGCAACCGACGTGAACAGCGCGCGCCGATACGCCCGCTCGACGATCGCCGCATCGTGCACGTCGCTCAACTCGGCGGCGAGGCGCGTGCCGTACGGCGCTTCGGGAAAGGCGATCGGCGCACCGACGCGCGCGAGCGCCGCATGCTCCTCGGCCATCCAGCTCGAACGGAAGTCCCACCAGCGCGCGGACGAAAACGCGCTGTCGAAGCCGGCTGCTTCGAGCCCGGGCAGATCGCCGCGCGCGAGGCCCGGCGTTGCCGCGAGAAAGCGCATATGCGGATGCTTCGCGCGCACTTCATCGCCGAGATGCCGCCATACGGCAGCCGGCACGCGGTGCGGCGAATCGAAACGGAAGCCGCCGACGCCCGCCTCGGCGAGCGCGAGCAGTTGCTGGGTCCACCAGACGCACAGCGAGGCACTCGTCGCGGGGTCGTCGAAATTCGCATAGGCGACGTTGTCTTCACGATGCACGTGACGCGGATCGAGCCGCGCGAGCTCGGACTCGCGCGCGTGAAACCAGTCCGAATGTTCGCTGTACAGCACGCCGTCGGCGGCCACGCGGTCGATCACCAGATCGATCAGCAGCGTCAGATTATTGCGGCGCGCGGCATCGGCGAGCATGCGTACGGCGTCGGGCACCGAATGCTGCGCCTCGAACACCGGATGCAGCCGCGCGTGATTGCCGACCACCTGAGCGTGGCCCGCCTGGCCCGGCTCGAACAGCCCGGCGATCAACGCGTGATCGAAGCCGAGCCCGGCCGCGTGAGCGAACTGCGCGGGCCAGGCATCGAGAGGCCCGACGAGAAGAGAGTGAAAAAAGTAAATCCGCGGCGCGTACCCGTTTGGAGGTTCCATCGGTCGTTTCCAGAGTTGTCCTGCTGCGGTGTGGATGCAGTTGGCATGCGATCACAGCGCTCATTGGGCTTCCCGAGCCGGATACCGCGCGATGCGTCAGCGGGGGCACGTACTGGTCAATGTAGTGCAAAGATCGTCACGCCGCTGGCCAGTCGCGGGTGCTTTCGCGCCAGACGCCGGTCCGGTGGGACTGGTCGTCACTCGTGGCGGAAAGGGAGCAAACCGTGTGCCAACGCGGCGACCCGCTAGCGGGAAAAGGGGGAGGTTACGTTGAGATGGCGGGTGCCGAAGGTGCGCGTCCGCACGGAGCGCGTGCGATTAAGCGGGCATTGTTACGCACGCCGCGGGTGGCGCGGCATGTAAAACGGGACCACGCGGGTCGGATTTACACGGACGGACGCGCGATGCCAGCGTGACGCTCACGTGGCAACCATGTGGCACGCGCGTGGCATTCGCATGAAATTCATGCGAGCGCTGCGCAATGGCCGAGTCACGAACCGAGCAGCCCCGCCGCGATGTTCACGCACAAGCCGAGCACCGCGACGTTGAAGTAGAACGACAGGACCGATTGCGCGAGTGTCGCGCGACGAATTTCGCGCGAGCGCAGCACCACGTCGGAGGTCTGCGACGCGACCGCGATCGTGAACGAGTAGTACAGGAAGTCCCAGTAATTCGGCAGTAAATGATGATCGGGAAATTTCAACGCGGTCTCTTTGGCGTCGGTGTCGTAGTAGAGGCGCGCGTAGTGCAGCGTGAAGATCGTCGGAATCAGAAACCATGCGCCGATCAGCGTCAGACCGGTCAGCAGGTAGTGCCAGAAGGTCGTTGCGCCGCCCGAGCCCTTGGCCGACGCGAGTTCGAGCACGATCGCGGCGATGCTTGCGATTGTCGCGACGCAGATCACGATCAGTACGACGCCCGCGTTTTCGTCGTCGCGTATCGCGTATTCGCGCACGCGGTGCTCGTCGGCGAGAGCCATGTGCACCCAGATCATCAGCAGGTAGCTCCAGATGGCCGCGTCCCAGCCGATCAGTGTGCGCGCCATCGGACTCGTATGAACGGGCACGAGGAACGCGACGACGATCCCGATCACGAGGCCGATCACCGTGCGGGGCCGATTGCGAAGAACCTGCGGATAGTAGTTGATGGCCATGAGTCGAGATGTACGGCGAAGTATAGGGCAGTCGGTGTCGCGGATTCTACGCGTGCAACGAGGACCGATTGTCGAATGGTGGGTCACAGGCTATAGTCTTTCGCAGCGGCCTTGCGCGCCGCTTTCAGTTGAAAGGCGATTGGCAGAAAACGGCAGTAATCGTTGCCATTTCGCTCATGCATGCAACACCACACATGCGGCGCGCGTGAATCGCGCGCACGATTCGAGACCGCTGAAGCGGCGTCAGACCAGGTTTGGGGAAGAGCAAACGAAGCGGCACGCGAACGGCATCATGCCTTCCGAGTGCGGCTCGTCGAGAACGACTCATCATCTGGAGCCCCCATGACAGATGTTCCTGAGGATAACGATGCGCATCCCCACATGACGCATCGGCAAGGAGCGAAGTCCTATCGCAGTGCCACGCGTTTCACCGGTTTATCCCAGTCGTTTTCCGCTTCGCGCAGGGCCTCGGTGCTCGGTTCGTGCGCGGCGGCCGCGGCGCTCGCGTTCGCCGGCGCGAGCCGTTCGCTGTCGTGGCTCGCGCCCGTCTTCGCCGCGACGCCGCCAGCCGGCGGCGGACTCGATGCCTTCCTCGCGCTGTCGCAACACCTCACCGGTCGTGGCAGTTTCGACACCGTGCTCGGCCAGCGTGTCTACGATGCGCTGTCGCGGGCCGATAACCAGTTCGCGCAGAACGTCGCGGCGCTGAATACGTGGCTGCAAGGCCACGGCGGCGTGCCGTCCGATACCGTCACGCAGGCGCTGCAGACCGACCATCCGGCGCTTGCGAAAGCGGTCGGCGCGATCATGCGCGCGTGGTATCTCGGACTCGTCGGCGACATGCCGCACGTCCAGGTGGTCGCGTATGAAAAGGCGCTGATGTTCGAGCCCGTGCAAGACGTGCTTACGATTCCCTCTTATTGCCGCGACGTGCCGTTCTACTGGACGCAGAAGCCGCTGCACGCGTGAGCCGCGCGGGCCCGCTAGCGGGCCACGCCAGCAGCGCACGAACAAAGCCCGCAACAGGCAGGGCACCGAAGAGAGAAACGATGGCAAACACACAATCCGCCGATATCGTCGTGGTCGGCTCGGGCGTCGCCGGCAGTCTGGTTGCGCATCAACTGGCGCTGGCGGGCGCGTCGGTGATCCTGCTCGAAGCTGGGCCGCGCATTCCACGCTGGCAGATCGTCGAGAACTTCCGCAACTCGCCGGCCAAGTCCGACTTCGCGACGCCGTATCCGTCGACGCCTTACGCGCCGCATCCCGAGTACGCGCCCGCGAACAACTACCTGATCCAGAAGGGCGATTATCCGTACAACTCACAATACGTGCGGCTCGTCGGCGGCACGACGTGGCACTGGGCGGCCGCCGCGTGGCGGCTGCTGCCGTCGGACTTCCAGTTGCACAAGCTGTATGGCGTCGGGCGCGATTGGCCATATCCGTACGAAACGCTCGAGCCGTGGTACGTCGCCGCCGAAGTGCAGCTCGGCGTGTCCGGTCCGGATAGTTCGATCGATCTCGGTTCGCCGCGCTCGAAGCCCTATCCGATGCGCCAGTTGCCGCTGTCGTACATGGATCAGCGTTTCAGCGACGTGCTCAATGCCCAGGGCTTCAAGGTCGTGCCCGAGCCGGTCGCGCGCAACAGCCGGCCCTACGATGCGCGACCGACCTGCTGCGGCAACAACAACTGCATGCCGATCTGCCCGATCGCCGCGATGTACAACGGCGTGATCCATGCGGAGAAGGCCGAGCAGGCCGGCGCCAAGCTGATTCCCGAAGCGGTCGTGTATCGCATCGAAGCGGACGACAAAGGGCTCATCACCGCGGTCCACTACAAGGACCCGAACGGCAATAGCACACGCGTCACCGGCAAGCTGTTCGTGCTCGCGGCGAACGGCATCGAAACGCCGAAGCTGATGCTGATGTCGACCTCGGACAAGTTCCCGCACGGCGTCGGCAACAGCTCCGATCAGGTCGGCCGCAACCTGATGGACCATCCGGGTACCGGCGTCACGTTTCTCGCCAACGAACCGCTGTGGCCCGGCCGCGGTCCGATGGAGATGACCTCGATCGTCAACTTCCGCGACGGCGCGTTCCGCTCCGACTACGCGTCGAAGAAGCTGCATCTGTCGAACGGCGTGCCGACCATGGGCGTTACCGCCGACCTGCTGAAAAGCGGCCTGACCGGCGCCGAGCTCGACCGGCAGATTCGCGACCGCGCGGCGCGCACGCTGAGTATCAACAGCTTTCACGAACATCTGCCGGAGCCGCAGAACCGCATCGTGCCGTCGGCGGATCACAAGGACGCGCTCGGCATTCCGCAGCCCGAGATCTGCTACTCGATCAACGACTACGTGAAGAAGAGCGCCGCCGATACGCACGAACAGTACGCGAAGATCGCAGCGCTATTCGGCGGCAGCGAGGTCTCGTTCGACGACAGCTTCGCGCCGAACAATCACATCATGGGCACGACGATCATGGGCAGCGATGCGGCGAGTTCGGTCGTCGACGCCGACTGCCGCACGCACGATCATGCGAACCTGTTCATCGCCAGCAGCGGCGTGATGCCTACCGCCGCGTCGGTGAACTGCACGCTGACGATCGCGGCCTTGTCGCTGAAGCTGGCCGACAGGCTGAAGCGCGAAATCTGAGCGCTGACCGGGGAGCCACAAATGCTGAAGAACATCTCTCGCGTGCGGCCGGATCCTGCGCGGACGCACGTGGCCCAGCGCCGCCGCTTCGGCGGCGCGGCGCTCGCGGCCGCGTTTTCGCTGTTCGCGCTGTCGATTGCGTGGCACGAGTCGCACGGCCCGGACGCAGTTTCGACCGACGAAATGCCGATCACCCAGGCGCGCGCAGACGACGCGGCGCAGGCGACGGACGGCGCCCCGGCCACGCTCGACGGCAGCGCCACGAATGGCGAACTCGTGAAGCGCGGCCAATACCTGACCCGTGCCGCTGATTGCGCGGCCTGCCATACGGCGGACAAGTCGCGCCCATTCGCGGGCGGCCTGCCGATCAGCACACCGTTCGGCACGATCGTGACACCGAACATCACGCCCGATCCCGACACCGGCATCGGCCGATGGAGCGACGCCGATTTCATGCGCGCGATGCACGAAGGCATCGGCAAGGGCGGCGAGCGGCTCTATCCGGCGTTTCCGTACACGGCCTACACGCGCGCGACCAATGAGGACGTGCTCGCGATTCGCGCTTATCTGAACACGCTGACGCCGATTCACTACACGCCGCCCGCGAACAGTCTCAAGTTCCCGTTCAATCAGCGCTGGCTGATGGTGTTCTGGAACATGTTCAACTTCACCGAGGGGCGCTTCGTGCCGGACCCGAAAAAGAGCGCCGAATGGAACCGAGGCGCGTATCTGGTCGAAGGGCTTGCGCATTGCGAGGAATGCCACACGCCGCGCAATTTCATGCAGGGTCTGCAGTCGAGCGCGCGTTTCTCCGGTGCGGTGCAGGCCGGCTGGCATGCGTTCAATATCACGCCGGACAAGCTGAGCGGCGTCGGCGACTGGCGCGACGACGAACTCACGTCATATCTGTCGACCGGCGCGGCGCCGGGCCGCGCGAACGCTGCCGGACCGATGGGCGAGGTGGTCGCGAATAGCACGCAGTATCTGACGCCGGTGGATCTGCGCTCGATCGTCGAGTTCTTGCGCTCGGTGCCGGCCGTGAGCGGCGGTGACGCGCGTCCCCGTCATCAATGGGGCAATCCCGCCAACGATGTCACCGCGCTGCGCGGCACCGCGATCACCGGCGTGAACGGCGCACAGCTGTTCGTCGCCAATTGCGCGACCTGTCATAACTGGACCGGGCAGGGCGTGGGTGCGAGCGCGCCGGGCGCGTATCCGTCGCTGATCCACAACTCGACGGTCGGCGCGAACGACGCAAACAATCTCGCGTTGGTGATTCTGCACGGCGTGAACCGCACGACCGCGCACGCGGACGTGCTGATGCCCGCGTTCTGCGGCCATCTCGACGACGAGCAGATCGCGGCGATCACCAACTACGTGACGAAACAGTTCGGCAATCCGCAGGCGACGATCACGACCGGCCAGGTGGCGAAGCTGCGCACGCTGCAATAGCACGCGAGGCGACTCGCGCGCGCGGCAGGAGTGACTCGCGAAAGCGTGCATTTCCGGTAACGCATACCGCGAACGTGTCGTTTCAGCGTCGTTTTTGCGTCGTTCGATCTCTTTCTTGCTCGATGACGCGCGCCGATACGATAGGCACCCCGCATACGCGGGCGCGTCGGCGGCATTATCATGATGAGATGAACGCCACCCCCGCCAACTTCGTTCAGCATCACGACGCCAACGAGGCCGGCCGCGATTTCGTGGTCGGCGATCTGCACGGCTGCGTCGATGCGTTGCGCTACCTGCTGCGTCAGATCGCGTTCGATCCGACGTGCGACCGGCTGTTTTCGGTCGGCGATCTGGTGGATCGGGGCGAGCACTCGGAGCAGGCGCTCGCGCTGCTCGCGAAGCCGTGGTTCTATGCGGTGCTCGGCAATCACGAAGACGCGCTGTGCGCGGTCGCCGACGGCCGCTTGCGGCGGCAGTGGTGGTACGGCATCGGCGGCGCGTGGGCGGCCAACGTGCCCGACGAACGTCTGCGTTACTACGCCGAGCATCTGCGCATGCTGCCGCTCGTGCGCGTGGTCGGCAGCGGCAAGACGCGCTTCAACGTTCTGCACGCCGAATTCTTCGGCTCGGACGCCGATCTCGACGCGGGCAATTATTCGGCCGCAACGCGCCAGCAATTGCTGTGGGGCCGCGAGCTCGCGCTCGGTCATGGCGATCCGCTGCGGCAACGCGGACTGTCGCTGACCTATTGCGGCCATACGCCGGTGCGCGACATCACGCAGATCGGCTCGCAGGTGTTCATCGATACCGGCGCGTTCGGGCCGGACGGCACGCTGACGATCGTGCAGCCGCAGGCGCTGCGCCGCTGGTCGATCTCGGTCGAAGCCGCTCGCGCGGAAGGCGCGGCGGAACTGGCCTTGCCTTGAGCGGCTGAAGTCGCCACGCGGCTGCGCCGCTTTTCTGTCAGCCGACCTGGTTCAACTCGAACACCATATCCACGCTCGTGCCGTTCCAGTTGTATTCGAGGTATGCCGCGTGATGGCAGTCGCGCAGCAGCGCCGTGCGGAACGCCGCGAGGCATTCGCCAGCGCTGTCGCGCACCGACGGATAGACGATGCCCGGCGCGCCCGCCTCGCGCACCGCGCGCCCGAGCGCCTGCCCGGCAACGTAGTCGTCGGGCGATAGCACGGCTGCGTCGAGCTCGGGGTCGCGACGCAAGTCGACCACGCTGCCTTGCGCGGCTACCGTGTAAAGACGCATCTGCTGACGCATCGGCGGCTCGGCGGTCGCTTTGAGAAACTGACCGGTGTGATAGCGCGTTTCGGCGATCGCCGTCTCGCGTGAACGCGCGCAATAGAACACGCCGTAGGTGCCGTCGGAAAAGCGGCTGCCAAGCGGATTCAAATGCGTGAGCGCGGCCATGATCGGCCCGTAGCCCGGCCCGAAGCGGCGCTCCTCGCGCGGCACCAGATCGAGTTCGCCGATTTCGGTGCGCAGACGGTCGTTGGTCATCGCTTCGAGCGCGTACAGCGCTTCGAAATCTTCCGGCGACGCGACCCGATCGAACAGATTGATGGCCGGGAAGCGCGTCGGAATCACGCGATACGCGGGCGTCCAGTCGAGCGCGGCGCTGGTCCAGCGGTCCTGCCATTGCGGTTTTGTCACGCCCAGCCGCCTCGCATTGCGTCGAGATACTGGCGCACGGCCACGAGATCGCTGATGTTGCCCGCCAGCATGCGGTCCAGCGCGCGTTTGCCGCCGAACGGCGGTGCGCTGTTGGGGCGTTTGACCCAAGTGTCTGCGGCGTTGGGCTGCGGCAGCAGAATCTGCAGCGCCTTGTAGATGCCAAGCAGCAGCGACAGTCGCTCCAACGTGTCGTGGCTGAGGCGTGCGGTCTCGGGCGTCGCCCTCCACTTGAAGAACGTCGAGCGGCCCGGCTTGCCGAGCAGCACGATCTGCTCGTCGGCGCTCAGGTCCCAGTCGCGCGCGATGTTGAAGAACGCACGCAGACCCGCCGCGGACATTTGCGTTAGCGTGGGTTCCGAAAGCGATCGTCGCGGCGACGCCTCGGGCGAGGAAATTCGGGCAGCGTGAGCCATTTCGGGTAAGTCCCTATGTGTACTTTTCAATGATATTAGTCCATAAATGGATTTTTGCAAGAGAATATAATCCCGGCTCGTTTGGGCAGTCGTCGATCAGGAGAGCAGCAGATGCGGGTTCGAGCAGTGGCAGCGGCGCTGGCCGTGTGGTGTGTGTCGCAGGTGGCGTCGGCCGCCGGTTATGCGGAAGTATGGAATCCGCCGGAGGCGAGCGGACACGTTGTCAGGCAGGCGCACGCGCGGAAAAAGCCTGAGGCGACGAAGGTGAAGGTGAAGGCGGGCACGCGGAGTGGCGTCAAGTCCAAGGCCGGTGCGCATGCGCAGCAGGCGGCCAGTGTCCGGCACGCGGCGCCTCATGTCGCATCGGCCGGCGCGAGCCACGGCGGCAAAGTCGCGGCGCATGGCGGCGGCGTGAAAGTCGCGGCGTCGAGCCAGAACCGGTCGCACGCCACCGTGGCCGCGCGGACCGCGCAGCAAGCGCAGCCGCATGTGCAACTGGCGCACGCAAAGCCGGCTCAGGGCAAGGTCGTGCACGTCGATTTCGCGGCAGTTCACACCGCGCGTCCGCATGTGGACAAGGTTGCGGTCAAGCCGGCGGATTCCCGTGCGAATCCGATCAGGCCCGCTACGCAGACTTCGCCGGACACGTCCGCAAACGTTAGCGGCGTCGCGCCGATGGGCTCCGTGCCCAATCCGGCGACCGCCAGCAGCGGTTCGCTGCCGCCGATCATCCACTGAGACTCCGTCGACCGATGCCGCGTGGTGCGGCATCGGTCGACGTGTCACGCCGCGGCGAGGCCGTTTGCGAGCAGCCGCAGCGTTTCCGCCGAGCGAGCCTCGCGCACGCGGGAATGCAGCGTTACACGCGATTCCGGTAGCGCAGGCAGGCCGAGCCGCGCGCCGACGTCGATCAATCCGCGCGGCGCAACCCGGCGCGCGAGCGGCGACACGGCGAGCCCGGCGGCCACGGCCGCGCCCACCGCCGCGACACCACCCCCCACAAACACCTCCTGCCATGCGACCCCCGCCGCTGTGAGCGTGCGCAACGCGACGTCGCGCACGTTGCACGGCGGGCTCAATAACGCGAGCGCCAGCGGCTCATCGAGTCGCGGTAGCCATGTCGGCGTCGCCAGCCAGCCGAGCGGTTCGCTGAACAGCGTCTGCCCGTCGTCGCGCGGCGGTTCGTCGGCGCCGTAGCGGACGATCGCCGCATCGAGCCGGCGTTCGTCGAACTGCGCGAGCAGCGCCGCCGACGTGCCCATATGCAGCTCGACCACCAGACCCGGATCGTGCGCGTTGAGCCGGCCTAGCAGGTGCGGCAGATCGGGCCCAGCGACGTGCTCGCTCAGCCCGAGCACGAGCCGCCGCCGCTCCACCGACAGCGCGCCGAGCGCGCGCTCGTGCGCGTTCAGCAACTCGCGCGCGGCGCCGAGAAACGCCTGGCCGTCGGCGGACAGACGCACGACGCGCGGCGTGCGCTCCAGCAACTGCTTGCCAAGGTGAGCCTCCAGTCGCTTCAATTTCAGGCTGACGGCCGATTGCGTGGTGTAGAGCGCGTCCGCGGCGCGCGTGAAGCTGCGCAGATCGGCAACAAGCACAAAGGCCCGCACCGCATCGAGATCGAGGACTTTCATTTCGGATGGAAATGGATGAAATAGACATGGATATCTGTTTATTATGATCGAGTGCGCCTAAGCTGTGTTCATTCCAACACCGCAACAAGGAGCCCATCATGCCGCTCACCCGAATCTCACTGCGCGCCGGCAAGCCGGCCGACTATCGCCATGCGCTGACCGCCGGTATTCAACGCTCGCTGGTGGACACGTTCAACGTGCCGAAGGACGACATGTTCATGCTGATCACGGAGCACTCGGCCGACAACATGATCTACGACCGGCAATACCAGAATATCGAGCGCGGCGACGATCTCGTCGTGATCCAGCTGACCGTCAGCAACACGCGCTCGGTCGAGCAGAAGAAGGCGCTGTACCGGCGGATCGTCGATGAACTCGGGAAGTCGCCCGGCGTGCGGCCCGAGGATGTGTTCATCAATCTCGTCGAGGTCGAGAAGGAGAACTGGTCGTTTGGGAATGGGATTGCGCAGTACGCGAGCCGTCCCGACTAGCGCCCTGATCTCTACATTTCAACAAATGTTGAAATGTAGAGATGGAGTGGCTATAGTGTCTTCATGGACACGATCAATGCCGTACGCGCGCTTGGCGCGCTCGCTCACGAATCCCGTCTCGCGATCTTTCGCCAGCTCGTCGTTGCCGGTCCCAAAGGCATGGCGGCTGGCGAAATAGCGCAGCAATTGGGCATTTCGCCTTCCGGCCTTTCATTCCACCTGAAAGACCTGACCCACGCCGCACTGGTGAATCCGCGGCAGGAAGGGCGCTTCGTCATCTACACCGCGAACTTCGACGCGATGACGTCGCTGATCGGCTTCCTCACAGAGAACTGCTGCTCCGGTACCTCGTGTGCCGCCAGCGACCTTCCCAACTGCTGCCCGGACGAAACATGAAACGCATGCACATTCACGTGGCTGTCGACAATCTTGCCGACAGCATCCGCTTCTACAGCGCGATGTTCGGCAACGTCGAGCCGACGGTCATCAAGAGCGATTACTGCAAGTGGGAGTTGAGCGACCCGGTCGTGAACTTCGCGATCTCGCAACGCGGGGCGAAGCCTGGCGTCGATCACATCGGCATCCAGGTCGAAACCGACGAGGAACTGGCAGAGATGAACGCGCGTTTCGCCGCCGCTGAAGTTCCCGTGCAACATCAGAGCGGCACGACATGCTGTTACGCGAAGTCGGACAAGGCATGGACAGTCGATCCGCAGGGCGTGGCCTGGGAAACCTTCCGGACGCTCGAATCAGCTCCGATCTATGGACAGTCTCATACCCAGGCATTGGCAGCGAACGAACCCGCGGCAGCCTGCTGCGCTCCGTCGCAGACAAGCATTTCATTTCGGAGCCGCACGTGAGCGGCAAACCGTATTCCGTGCTGATTCTCTGCACTGGCAACAGCGCCCGCAGCATCATGGCTGAGGCGCTGTTCAACGTGCTCGGCAAAGGCCAGTTTCGCGCGTACAGCGCGGGCAGCCATCCGTCCGGCGCAGTGAATCCGTTCGCGATCGAGAAATGCGCGGCGCTTGGCTACGACACCGCGAAGATGCGCAGCAAGAGCTGGGACGAGTTCGCCACGCCCGGCGCGTCGCGGATGGACTTCGTCATTACCGTATGCGATCAGGCTGCGGGCGAGGTCTGCCCGATCTGGCCCGGCGAGCCGGTCAGCGCACACTGGGGCTTTGAAGATCCCGCAGCCTGCCACGGAACCGACGACGAAAAGCGCGAAGTTTTCGACAAGATCTATCGACAGATCATGAACCGAGTGAACCAGTTCGTGAACCTGCCGCTGCATGCGCTCAGCCACGACACGATCGAGCGCGAAATGCGTGCGATCGGCGAGCGTCCGGCAGAGGAAACCAATGAGTCGCGCTGACGCTCGTGCAGCCGCGCGCCCAGCTATCGGCTTCTTCGAGCGCTATCTGACAGTGTGGGTCGCGTTGTGCATCGTGGCAGGCGTGATACTCGGCCAGATCTCGCCCAACGTGTTTCAGGCGCTCGGGCGCATGGAAGTCGCGCACGTGAACCTCCCGGTCGGCGTGCTGATCTGGGTGATGATCATCCCGATGCTCATCAAGATCGACTTCTCGGCGATGAAGCAGGTCGGCAGCCAATGGCGCGGCATCGGTGTCACGCTCGCGGTCAACTGGCTCGTCAAACCGTTCTCTATGGCCGTGCTGGGCTGGGTGTTCATTCGTCATGTGTTCAGGCCGTGGCTGCCCGACGGGCAACTCGACAGCTACGTCGCGGGTCTCATTCTGCTCGCGGCCGCGCCGTGCACGGCGATGGTTTTCGTGTGGTCGCAGTTGTGCAAGGGCGATCCGTATTTCACTCTGTCGCAGGTCGCGCTGAACGATTCGATCATGGTCGTAGCGTTCGCGCCACTCGTCGCATTGCTGCTGGGGCTGTCCGCGATTACGGTGCCGTGGGACACACTGATTGCTTCGGTTGGCCTGTATATCGTGTTCCCGGTCATCTTCGCGCAACTGCTGCGCCACCGCTTGCTTCGAAAGGGCGAAGAGCATTTCCTTAGTGTCGTTGCCCGTCTCGGTCCCTGGTCCATCTGCGCTTTGCTCTTGACGCTGGTCCTGCTGTTTGCGTTTCAGGGTCAACAGATCCTCGAGCAGCCGCTGGTAATCGCGATGCTCGCCGTGCCAATCCTGATCCAGGTGTTTCTGAACTCGGGACTGGCCTACCTGCTCAACCGCCAGTTGGGCGTCGCGCATTGCGTCGCTGGCCCGTCGAGTCTGATTGGCGCGAGCAACTTTTTCGAACTCGCCGTGGCCACGGCGATCAGCCTGTTCGGTTTTCATTCGGGTGCCGCGCTCGCGACCGTGGTCGGCGTCCTGATCGAGGTCCCGGTGATGCTGCTCGTCGTGGGCGTCGTGAAGCGTTCGCAAGGATGGTACGAATCAGGGCAGCGAAAAATCGCGCCCGCCTTGGGGAGAAACGGACCGTGATGAGTGACCTGCCGAACGTCAGCCCTTTGCACCTCGACATACCGGACGCGGACAAGCTGGCACCCGTGACGATTTCGGCGCATCCGCCACGCATCCTGCTGCTGTATGGTTCGCTGCGAGCAACGTCGTATAGCCGGTTGCTGACGCTCGAAGCCGAGCGCATCCTCCGGCATTTCGGCGCTGAAACGCGGGTATTCGACCCGCACGGCTTGCCGCTCGCCGATAGTGTCCCTGCAGACCATCCGAAAGTCGTCGAACTGCGCAAGCTGTCCGAATGGTCGGAGGGGCAGGTTTGGTGCAGCCCGGAGCGCCACGGCAATCTCACGGCCGTATTCAAGAATCAGATCGACTGGCTGCCGCTCGAAAGCGCGGGAATACGGCCGACCCAAGGCCGCACGCTGGCTGTGATGCAGGTGTGCGGAGGTTCGCAATCGTTCAATGCGGTGAACGCGCTGCGCGTGCTTGGCCGCTGGATGCGGATGGTGACCATCCCCAATCAGTCGTCGGTCGCGAAGGCATACCAGGAGTTCGATTCCGATGGCCGGATGAAGCCCTCGTCCTACTATGACCGCGTGGTCGATGTGATGGAAGAGCTGTTCAAGTTCACGCTGCTGGTGCGGGACCGTTCGGACTATCTGACCGATCGGTACAGCGAGCGCAAGGAGGCTGCGCCGATGCAGGGGAGCCTGCTTGCAGGCGCGGCGATGCGGCACGAAATCAGCTCCAATGCCGACACCGACGACAGCGAAACCGAATGAACCCTTAACCCGAGCACCTGCATGCCCGGCTGAAGACGCGGGTGCTGGCGTGGCCGAGCGGGCTGGCTAGTGCTTACCCCACCGCCAGCGTGGCGGCTCGCCCTTCAGCCAGCACACGAGCGCGAGAGCCGCGGTCAATAGCGCGACCAGCAACGCGAACATGAGCGGATGACCCGCGGGATGAAAGCGGAAAGCGACCACCCCGAGCAACACGAGATACGCGAGCAGCGTCACCCATCCTTGCCAGCGCACGGGAAAGCCCCAGCCCCAGCCATAGCGTTTAGCCGGGAACCAGTAGTGATCAGAGAGTGGCATCGGGCGGTCTCCTGATTCGGGCTTTTGCTCATTGTCGACGATTCACGGTCGATAAGTGCAAGCATTGCATCTTCCGCGCCGTGTCACGCGTGACTATGTTTCGTTGACCAGTTTCAACCCGAGTCCATCGACAGGAAACGCTCCATGCAACCCGCAACCGAACAAAAAACCGTGCTTCTGATCGGCGCCTCGCGCGGCCTCGGCTTCGCAATGGTCGAGGAGTACCTGAAACGCGGCTGGCGAGTCATCGCCACCGGCAGGCAAAATTCCACGAGCCGGCTCCTTCAGCTTGCGAAGGCGTCACCTGCGGCGCTCGAAGTCGAAACGGTCGACATCACGATTCCCGAACAGGTCGCCGCGCTGCGCGGCCGCCTCGAAGGACGCCCGATCGACATGCTCTTCGTCAATGCCGGCGTCAAGAACGACGATCGCGAAACGATCGCGGATGTATCGACCGACGAATTCGTGCGCGTGATGGTGACCAACGCGTTGAGTCCGATGCGGGTCGTCGAGGCGCTGCAGGATCTCGTTCGGCCGAGCGGCACGATCGGCGTGATGTCGTCGGGGCAGGGCAGCGTCGCCAACAACGAGAACGGCAACTACGAGGTCTATCGCGGCAGCAAGGCCGCGCTCAACATGTTCATGCGCAGCTTTGCCGCGCGTCATCGAAGCGACACCAAAACCCTGCTGCTGATGGCGCCCGGCTGGGTGCGAACCGACCTGGGCGGCCCGGACGCGCGTCTGAGCATCGACGAAAGCATCCCGAACCTGGTCAGCACGATCGACGCTTACGAAGGCCGCACCGGTTTGCATTACCTCGACTACCTCGGCAGAGTCGTGCCGTGGTGAGCCGCGAGCGCAGCGGCCAGCGGCGCAAGAGCGCGTCGCTATAATGATTTTCCGCCCCGACCACGTACGCTCGACTACTGTCCGTCATGACCACCGACCGCCCCGATCCTCCGCGCGACGCTCTCGAACTCGGCGGCTCCGTCTGGTTTCAAGCCGGCACGCAGACGCTCGGCGGCGCGGCCCGTATCGCGCTGCTCGCAGCGATTGGCGAGACCGGCTCGATCACGAGCGCGGCGAAGGCGGTCGGCATCAGCTACAAAGGCGCGTGGGATGCCATCGACACGATGAACAACCTCGCCGGCGAGCCGCTCGTCGTGCGTCTGACCGGCGGCAAGGGCGGCGGCGGCACGACGCTGACGCCGCGCGCGGTGAAGCTGATCGACACGTTTCGCGCGGTCGAGCGCGAGCATCGGCGCTTTCTCGAACGCGCCGGCGCGGCGATCGGCGAAGGCTTCGCGACGGACTGGGACCTGATCGGCCGCATCGGCGTGAAGACGAGCGCGCGCAATCAGTTCTACGGCACGGTGTCGACGATCGAGCGCGGCACCGTCAACGACGAGGTGTCGCTCGCGCTGCCCGGCGGCCACACGATCGTCGCGGTGCTCACGCACGAGAGCACCGAAGCGCTCGGGCTCGCGGTCGGCGTGGCGGCGTTTGCGCTGATCAAGGCGTCGTGGGTCGTGCTGCTCGTTGCGGGTGACGGCGATGGCGATGCGCCGTTGAAGCTGTCGGCGCGCAATCAGTTGCGCGGCACCGTGCAGAGCGTGAAGCGCGGCGCGGTGAACGCGGAAGTGTCGCTCGGGCTCGAAGGCGGCGCGGTTGTCACCGCGATCGTCACCAATGGCAGCGTCGACACGCTCGGTTTGCAGGAAGGCGCGAGTGCGGTCGCCGTGTTCAAGGCGTCGAGCGTGATACTCGGCGTGAAGGATTGAGGGTTGCCGGGGCGTAGTGGAGGCGCAAGCCAAGCCTCGAAGCGAGGACGCCAGGCCGCCCGCTCAACGAGGTGACGCCTCGCTGCGCGCATACCCGGGAAAAGGATGATCCTCGAGCACGCGGCCGTCGCTGATCTGCACGACCTGATCGCCGAATGCGGCGACGTCGTCGGGATCGTGCGTGATCAGCACCATCGGAATGTCGAGCCGCGTTTGCAGGTCCGATAGCTCGCGCCGCATGCGCTGGCGCAACTGGCTATCCAGTGCGGAAAACGGCTCGTCGAGCAGCAGCAGGCGCGGCTGCGAAATGAGCGCGCGCGCGAGCGCGACCCGCTGCTTCTGCCCGCCCGACAGTTGCGCCGGATGATTGCCCGCCACGCCCCTCAATTCGAGCGCGTCGAGCCAGTAATCGACCTCCGTGTGCGCGCCGCGCGCGCGCGGATTGAGCCAGCCCTGGTGTAGCCCGAAGCCGATGTTTTGCCGCACGTTCTGATGCGGAAACAGCGCGTAGTCCTGAAACAGATACGCGATCTTGCGCGCCTGCGGCTTCTGATCGATACCGACCGCGCTATCGAACAAGGTGGTGCCGTGCAGGGTGATGATCCCTTCATCAGGACGCAGCAAGCCGGCGATCGCCTGCAACGTCAGGCTTTTACCCGCGCCCGACGGTCCGAACAGCACGAGCCGTTGCGTGTTCGCGCTGAACGCGATGTCGAGCGTGAAGCGCCGCTCGGCGGTCTCGAAGGTCTTGCGGATGGCGACGTTGAGCGGCATGTCAGCGGGCTCTCAGAAGCGTGTGCTGCGGCACGAGGCGTCCCGCGAGCAGCAGGATCGTCACGCACGCGACCGAGGTCACGAGCACGAGGAAGTTGGCCGTGCGGTCGTCGCCGGCCTGCACCGCCGAATAGACCGCGACCGACAGTGTCTGCGTGCGGCCCGGCAGGTTGCCCGCGACCATCAGCGTCGCGCCGAATTCGCCGAGCGCGCGCGCGAACGCGAGCAGGCCGCCGGCGAGGATGCCGCGCGCGGCGAGCGGCAGCGTCACGCGGAAAAACACCGCGGGCTCGCTGATCCCGAGCGTGCGCGCCGCGTGCTCCAGCTGCGGATCGATGCCTTCAAAGGCGGCGCGCGCCGACTTCAGCACCAGCGGAAACGCGACCACCGTCGACGCGATCACCGCACCCTGCCACGTGAAGACGAGCTGGATGTCGAAGCGGTCGAGCCACGCGCCGATCACGCCGCGTCGGCCGAGCAGCACGAGCAGGTAGTAGCCGAGCACGGTGGGCGGCAGCACGAGCGGCAGCATCAGTAGCGAATCGATCACGTCGCGCGCGCCGGAGCGCCAGCGCGACAGACCGAGCGCCACCGCGACGCCGAGCACGAGATTGAGCGCGGTGGCCCAGCCCGCGACCTTCAGCGACAGCAGCAGCGGAACCCAGGCCTGTTCCATGAGCGTGTGCTCTCCGTGTGAATCAATGCGCCGGCTTGAAGCCGTACTTCGCGAGCACCGCCTGGCCGGCCGGCGACAGCACGAAGTCGATAAATGCCTGAGCGTCGGCTGCGTGATGGCTGCCTTCGACCTGCGCGATCGGATAGGTGATCGGCGTTTGCGTCGGCAGGCTCATCGCGACCTTGACCTTGTCGGGCATGATCGCGGCGTCGGTGCCGAACACGAAACCGGCGTCGACTTCGCCGCGCGCGACGTAATCGAGGCTCTGACGCACATTCGACGCAAGCACCGCCTTCGCGTTGACCGCGTCCCACACGCCCGCGGCCTGCAGCGCGCCCTGCGTGTAGCGGCCGACCGGCACCGAGGCCGGATCGCCGAATGCGACGCGCTTGACGTTCGCGGTCGTCAGCGCGTTCAGGTTGGCGGGAGCGAGATGACTGTCGGCCGGTACGATCAGCACCAGCGAGTTGGCGGCGAAGTCGCGCCGCGTCGCAGGCACGATCACCTTTTCTGCGGCGGCCTTGTCCATTGCCTTCTGATCGGCGGACGCGAAAACGTCGGCGGGCGCGCCTTTGACGATCTGTTGCATCAGCACGTCGGACGCGCCGAAGTTCAGCAGAACCTTGGTGCCCGGATGCTGCTGCTCGAACGCGTCGCCGACCGCCTTGAACGCATTGGTCAGACTGGCGGCGGCCGAGACCACCAGTTCATCGGCGTGCGCATTCACGCTGACCACGACGGAGGCAGCGGCTGCGACGCACAGCGCGTACTGCTTCAGATGGCGAGAGAGGGTCATGTAGGCTCTGGAGTCTGACGTGAACGAGAAGCAGCGGCTTAAAAACTCTATCGTAATATATGCGCGGTTATAGCGGTGGGCGAAACGATCGATTCGGTGTTGCGCTTCGCGCATAGCGCGAGCGCAAGCGAACTGTTACGAAGCTGTAAAAGGAAGCTCGAAAACGCGCCGGAAGGGCCGGCGCAGCGTTCAGATGTCCGACGCGCGCATCGGCTCGAGCGTATTGCGAGTTTGCGACAGCGGCGCGGCCGATGGCCGAATGATGCGGGTGGACCGCCATGTCGCGCGAATGAACGGCCGGTCGTGGCCGGACACCTTCAGCGCGATATGCGTGACCCAGCGCTGCGTGGGCACGTGCACGCCATGCATCAGCAGTGCGAGCACCATCATGCTGACGGCGACCGGCAGCGCCGACAGCCGGTCCGCTTCGGCATTCCACGCGATTCGCACGAACGCGAGCGCGGCAAGCGCGCCGACGAGGCAGCCAGTCACCGCTTCGGACGGCGAATGCGCGCTCAGCACGACGCGCGACAAGCCCACCGCCAGGCCGGCGGCAAGCCCTGCAAGCACACCCAGCACCCGGATGGCGCGGCGCGCAGGCAATAGCATCAAAAATAACGCGACCGGATAGACGGCCGTGGACAGCATGGAGTGACCGCTGACGCCGGTGAAATCGAGTTCGCGTACGCCGACGCCCCACCCGAGGAAGGCGAGCTTGGTCACGGTCACGACGCCGATCGCCGTACCCAGCAGTGCGAGCCAGCAGGCCGCGAGGCGCCACGAGTAGCCGACCGCCAACCACAGCGCTATGGCGAACGCGAGCGGCAGCGTCAAGCCGGCGCCGCCGAGGCTAGTGATCGAATACCACAGGTGGATCGGTAAATCGGGCATGGGCGAAGCGCGACGGGGTCGCGTGAAATCGGGTTGGTGGAAATCGGCGCGCTGCCGGCGCGAAACGCCGCTGCGGCCAGGATCGACACGTCGGGAAATCAACCGCCAGTATAGTCGGGTGTCGCGCGAACGGTCTCGCGGCGCACGGCGCATTTGCGCGCCGAAGTGTGGGCTGCCGAACAGCTATCGACGCAGTTTGACGACAGGCCGCAGGCAAGGTTCGCGGTGACTGAAATGGGCACGAAGACCGGCGCCGACGTTCAGCAACGCAGGAAAAATGATGTTATTGTGCATTGCACAACTTCATCTGATCCGCGGTATCTGGGGTCCGTTTTTGTCCCTTTTGCGAGGCTATCGCCGATGGCAAAAAGCCTGTCGAAAATCTGGCTGCGCGGTTTCAAGCGCCTGCTCGCGATCCAAACCGAACACGCGCAAAAAACCGCCAAGCGAGTACAGGCGCGACCGGCTCGCGCCGCTACCACCAAACCGTCGAGCAAGGCTCATCCACTGAAGCCGACTGCGGCGCTGCGCAAGCCCGCGAAACGCGAAGCGCCGCGCGAGTCGCGCGTGCGTCCCCGCGCGGCCGCATGGGCGAGCGGCGCGTGGACGCGCTCGTTCCATTCCGCGCCGGCCGCGCCGGGCCGGCTGGTCAATCATTTGCAGTACGGGCTCTATATACCGTCCGGGCACGCGCACGAGGCGATGCCGCTTGTCGTGATGCTGCACGGCTGCACGCAGTCGATCGACGAGTTCGCCGAAGGCACGCGGATGAACCTGCTCGCCGATCGCTACGGCTTCGCGGTCGTGTACCCCGAACAATCGAAGCACGCGCACTCGCACCGCTGCTGGCATTGGTACGACGCCGGCGACAACGCGGGCGGCGCGGAAGCGCGCGCGGTCGTCTCGCTGGTGGATGCGCTGGTCGAGCAGCACGGCTTTGACCGCGAGCGTGTGTACGTGGCGGGGATTTCGGCGGGCGCGGGGCTGACGGCGCTGTTGGCCGTCAAGTATCCGCAGCATTTCGCCGCTGTCGCGCTGCATTCCGGCCCCGCGTTCGGCGAAGCCCGCTCCGGCATTACCGCGATGGACGTCATGCGGCGTGGCGCGCGTCGCGAGCCGGTCGAACTCGTCGACGAAACGACGAACGTCGCGCAGTACCCGGGCATGCCGGCATTGATCATCCATGGCGACGCCGACCATGTGGTCACGCCGGTCAACGCCGACCAGTTGGCGACACAGTTCGTGCGCCTGAACCGCCTCATCGACGCAAACGGCGCGCGCAAAGCCGGCGAGACGCGCGAAGACCGCAAAAATGGCGTCGTGGTGCGCGATTATCTGCGCGGCGGGCGGCGCGTGGTGCGGGTGTGTCGCGTGCAAGGGCTCGGTCACGCATGGGCCGGCGGCGACGATGCGCTGCCGTTCCATTCGTCCAAGGGCCCGGACGCGAGCGCTATGTTGTGGGAGTTTTTCCGGCACCAGCGTCGCACGGACGCGGGCCGCTTCGCGGAGGGATTCGCGGCGTCTTCGGCTGGGCGGTGACGTCCGAGCAACACCTCGAAAATGAACAGTAGCGCGAACTCAGGGTTTTCCCTATAATACGGGTTATCCCTTAGGCGCAAACGCCTAGCTATCATTGCCGAGGTGAACCATGTATCTGCTCAGCCGCCTGTTCCTCTTTTTGACCAAGTCGCCGGACCAGCTCGCAAAAGAGCGCGCTGACGCTTATCTGGCCGAAGCGACCGATCTCTACGACCTCGAATTCCGTATGCGCAAGCTCGATCAGGAATCGAACCTGCGTGCGCCGTCGTGGATGAGCCAGCACTACGGCTAAGCAGCCGGATTCAGCTGCCACAACGCGTAGTTCAGAAGGGCCGCATACGCGACCCACACGACGTACGGCACGAGCACAATGCCCGCGAGGCGATCGCGTCGCCAGAACACATACGTCAGCATCACGATCAGCAGCAGCAAGATCAGGATGTCGATCAGTGCTATCTGCGGCCGATGCAGGCCGAAAAACAGCCACATCCATGCTGCGTTGAACAGCAACTGCACGACCCACAGTACGATCGCCGCGCTCGGGCCGTCGCGCTTCCACACGCGCCAGGCGGAAAACGCCATCAGCACGTAAAGCACGGTCCACACGGGCGGGAAAACCCAGTTCGGCGGATTGAACACGGGCTTTTGCAGGCCCGTGTACCACGCATCCGGCAGCGACAGACTCGCGGCCCAGCCGGCCGCCAGCGTCAGAATCAGAAACACGAGCAGCGACGGCAGACGGCGCATCTTCACCCCCTCCAGACGTTCTTATTCAACGATGTGAGCAGGCACTCACTTTCCGTATCGGGCCAGTGTGCGCTCGCGGGCTTGTGCGTGATCGACGATCGGCTCGGGATAATTTCCGCCTAACACCACGCCGAACTCCGCGAGCCGCTCCGCACCTGCCCGCCACGGCGCGTGAATCCATTTTGCCGGCAACTTGGCGAGCTGGGGTAGATATCGTTTGATAAAGCGTCCGTCGGGGTCGAATTTTTCGGATTGCGTGACCGGATTGAAAATACGGAAGTAAGGTTGCGCGTCGCAGCCGGTCGAGGCGGCCCACTGCCAGCCGCCGTTGTTCGCCGAGAAATCGAAGTCGTTCAGCAGATCGGCGAAGTAGCGCTCGCCGAGACGCCAGTCGATGCCGAGATCTTTCGCGAGGAAGCTCGCCGTGACCATCCGCAGGCGGTTGTGCATATAGCCGGTCCGGTTCAACTGCAGCATCGCGGCATCCACGAGCGGATAGCCGGTGCGGCCGTCGCACCAGGCGGCGAACGCTGCGTCGGCCGAGGGACCTTTTTCCCAGCGCAAATGCTCGTATTCCGGTTTGAACGGCGCGCCTTTCGCGATGCGCGGATGGTGCGCCAGGACCATGAAGTAGAAGTCCCGCCAGATCAGTTCCGACAACCACGTTGCCGCGCCTTTGCCGTCGGGTTGCAGCGACATCTCGTACGCGAGCCGTGCGAGTGTGCGGATCGATATCGTGCCGAAGCGCAGGTGCACCGACAGATAGCTCGGCCCCTTGGCAGCGGGGAAATCACGCCTGTCCGCGTAGCTATCGATGCGCGTCAGAAAATCGTCGAGCAACTGTTGCGCGCCGCTCATGCCGGCGGGCAGTTGCAAGTCCGTCAGGTTGCTCGGCGCGAAGCCGAGCTGATCGAGCGTGGGCAAGCGACGATCGAGCTCGCGCGGCAGCGCCGCCAGATGCTTCGTGTAGGTCTCCACCGGGTAGGGCTTGAGATCGAACCCGTTCAATTGCTTGAGCCACGCGTTCCTGTACGGCGTGAAGACCGCGAACGGCTTGCCCTGGCCGTTCAGCAGCTCGTCGCGCTCGAAAATCGTCTGGTCCTTGAACGTTAGCCACTGCCGGCCCGCATTCTCGAGACGCTCGCCGACTGTCGCGTCGCGTTCGATCGCCACTGGCTCATAGTCGTGATTCGCGAACACCGCATCGACGCGCAACTCCGCCGCGAGCTTCGGCACCAGTTCGGCCGGATCGCCGTATAGCACGACGATGCCGCCGCCGAGCACGCGCAACGCGTCGTCGAGTTCAGCCAGTGACGCGAGAATGAAGTCGATGCGGCGATCCCGCACCGGCTCGCCTGGGTGGCGCGTCTGCCAGGCATCGACGATTGGCTGCAGGACCGTCGTGTCGAACACGAACACGCACCAGACGCGCTCACAATGCTTGAGTGCGTAGTACAGCGCGGCATGGTCGGTGCTGCGCAGATCGCGGCGAAACCAGACGAGGCCGGCGTCGAAACTGTCGTGCAGGCGGCGGGCGCGTGTCATCGGGAAGAGCGGTCGGAATGAAGGTAGTTGACGACCGGCATCGCACATAGCGTGCCGCACGCGCCAGAATGATCAGCGCCCGTCCCTATTGTGCAGGGTGCGGGCGCTGCTCGCGACGGCGCCGGGTAATGCGCCGTCAGCGGTTCTTCCCTGGCGGTGCTGATCGGCGCGACGGCCGACCTCACCTCAAGCAACGTGCAGACGAACCGCGACGTTGTTACGCGTAGCGTTCGAGTACGGGCAGACCTGGTGTGCCGCATCGACCAGTTCCTTCGCTGCGTCCGCAGCGAGGCCCGGCAGCGAGATACGCAGATCGATGTCGAGCGCGAAGCCGCCCTTGTCGTTCGGGCCGATGCCGACGTCGGCGGAAACCTGCGTGTCGGCCGGCAGGGCCTGCTTGCGCTGGCCGGCGACGAACTTCATGGCGCTCAGGAAACAGGCCGAGTAGCCGGCCGCGAACAGCTGTTCAGGGTTCGTGCCTGCCGCGCCATTCCCGCCGAGCTCACGCGGCGCGGCCAGCTTCACTTCCAATGCATTGTCCGACGATACGGCGCGGCCGTCGCGGCCACCGGTGCTCGTTGCGCTTGCCTTGTAGAGGATGTTCATGGTGCAGCTCCTTGTTTTGGGTGTCGAAGTTGGCATGTTTGCCGCTGGCTGCCGGTTCGCCGGTCTGGCGAAGTGCTAGCGAAGCGGCATGTGAGTAAGATAGTACACAAATCATTTGTGTGCAAATTAATTTTGCGGTTAAACCGGAACTAGTCCGTTTCAGTTATCGCACTACTGGTCCATAAAGTCGTTGAGCGTCGTGCGCAGGCGGGTGAGGTCGTCGCGCAGACGCAGCAGGAAGTCCGGCGACTGCTGCGTCGCGCAGAGGATCTCGCCGGGCACGTCGCGCGCCTGACGCTTGAGCGCTTTGCCCGCGCCGGTCAAGCGAATGTAGACGAGGCGCTCATCGTCGGTGCCCCGCGCGCGCTCCACGAGTCCCTGCGCTTCGAGGCGCTTGAGCAGCGGCGTGACCGTCGCCGGGTCGAGATTCAGACGCGTGGCCATGTCCTTGACGGTGACGTCGTCGGTTTCCCACAGCACGAGCATCGCCAGATATTGTGGATACGTGAGTCCGAGCCTTTCGAGCAGCGGCTTGTACGCTTTCGTCATCGCAAGGGAGGTCGAGTAGAGCGCGAAGCACAGTTGCTCGTCGAGCGTGAAGGGGAGAGCGGGGCGCTGGGTCATGATCCACCTCGGCAAAAAAAAGCGTGCAAATGGATTGCACACAAACCATTGTGCCGCAAATCGATTCAGAATGCCGGGCGTTGGGAGCAGGTGTTCCGACAGAGACGTCGGGGAGATGCGTAACACGCAATGCGCGGGCGCCAGAACGGCACCCGCGCGGGAACGACGGATCAGGCCGCCGGCGTGGTCGGCAGATCCGGCGTTTGCGGCGTCTGCACGCCGAAGCAGCCGCGATAGGTCGCGTAGAACGAGCAGTACAGCATGGTCGTCACGATCATCGTCGCGGGCATCAGGATCGCAAACGCGAAGTCCGCCGCGCCGAGCGCCTGCATCAGCGCGGACAGCCCGATCGACACGACCGTTGCGACTGCGAACCACAGCGCCGCAAACACGATGAAAGCGCCGCGATTGCGCCAGCAACTGACGACGCTGAAGAACATCGCTTTGACGGGCGGCACGTCATGCCAGGCGGCGAGGATCGGCGAGAACCAGAACAGCATCGCGACCGGCACGTAGAACGCGAGCGCGGTGATCACCGCGAGCGGGATATTGCTGTTGGCGATTGCGTTTTCATCCATCGACGCGTTGCCGAGCATCACCTTCAGCAGCATGCCGCCGTCGGCGAGCGCCGAGCCGGCCAGCACGAGCGCCATCGCGATCACATACAGCGCGCCGAGCACGAGCAACCGCCGCGCAACCACCGGGCCATACGAATGAAAGCCGTCGACGAGAATGGTCGGAAACACCGGTTTGCCCGCGATCGTGTTGCGGCACGCGGCCATGAAGCCGACCGCGACACCCGGAATGAACAACAGCGGCAACACGCCGCCGACCACCGGAATTTGCGACACGAGCGTCATCACCAGCAAATAGGTGAAGAACAGCGTCAGAAAAGCGAGCGGATTCTTGCGGAACAGCCAGATGCCCTGGCGGAACCACACGTAGCCGGTTTTCGCGGGGACTTCGATCAGTTGCATGGGGTATGGATGCCTGGATTCGCGACGCCCAGCAGGCGCTCGCGCAGAATGCGTTCGAAATGACCGGGGTCGTGCGGCTTCAGCAGTTCGGCCGCGCGCGGCAAATGAAAATCATACAGGCGCGAGACCCAGAAACGGTATGCACCCGCACGCAGCATGTCGCCCCAGTGATGGTTTTCCTCGACGGTGAACGGCCGCACCGTCTGATACGCGCGCAACAGCGCCTCGGTGCGTTCGGAGTCGAGCTTGCCGGTCGCGAGGTCGACGCACCAGTCGTTGACCGTGACCGCGACGTCGAATAGCCACTTGTCGCAGCCGGCGAAATAGAAATCGAAGAAACCGCCGAGCCGCACTTCGTGGCCGGTCTCGGGCGCCGCGTGCGCGAACATCGCGTTGTCGCGGAACAGATCGGCGTGGCACGGACCCGAGGGCATGGCCGCGTAATCTGCGGAGGCGAAGAACGCCTCCTGATGCGCAAGCTCGGACGCCAGCAGATCGCGCTGCTCGCCTTCGAGATACGGCAGGATCGTCGGCACGGTCTCGCGCCACCACGGCAGGCTGCGCAGGTTCGGCTGATAACGCGGATAGTCGCGGCCCGCCAGGTGCATGCGCGCGAGCATGTGGCCGACCTCGGCGCAGTGCTCGACGCCGGGCGCGAGTTCGGGCGCGCCTTCGAGCTTCGTCACGATCGTCGCGGGTTTGCCGAGCAGCATGCCGAACAGCGCGCCGTCGAGGCGCGGCATCGGATCCGGCACCGGCACGCGATGCGCGGCAAGATGCCGCATCAGGTCCAGATAGAACGGCAGTTGTTCAGCTGTCAGCTTCTCGAAAATGGTCAGCACGTATTCGCCGCGCGTCGTCGTCAGAAAGAAGTTGCTGTTTTCAATGCCGGACGAAATGCCGCGAAACTCGACGACATCGCCGAGATCGTAGTGACTCATCCATTCTGCGAGTTGGGATTCGTTGACAGCGGTGAAGACGGCCATGCGGAAACGTCGGATCAGGTTGTTCGGGCTGGCGCTGTGCGGCCAGTGCGAGGTGAGACAAGCGAATGGGGTGCAGCGCGCGACGAGTGCGGAACGGCGAAATGTACGCGTCGCCGCATTCAGCGCAAGTTCATCGCGCCGCGGCCGCGATCGGGTGTAACCGGGTCACGACCACGCCGCGGCCGCCGTTGCCGGCGGGCCGCTTTCGTAACGATCAATAGCGGAGATTCACCGACGGCAGGCGGGTGCTGGGCTTGCCGCTGTCGTGAACGGTCGGCGAGGTGTCGGGCGACGCGCTCATCTGGTAGCGCGTGCCGAAATTCGATTGCACGTTGATTTCGACCGGCTTGCCCTTGTCGCGGAATTCAGTGATTTCGGTGCCGTTCGGGCTGACCTCGTGAAAGCTCGGCGTGCGCGGAACGTTGTTGATGTCGACCTTCGAGCTGACCTCTGCGGCTGGACGGTTGATCTTGGCGAGGTCCGGCAGACCGGCCCGTTCATTGGCGGACTGGGGCACGCCGGCGGGCGGCGGTTCGTCGACGGGCTGGGCAGCCATCGCGGCGTTGCCGAAGGCGAGAGCCAGCGCAACAGCGATGGGAAGGAGCGGCTTCATGGTGATTCTCCAATGGGGTGCCCGGATTCTAGCAAATCCGGCCTGGCGTTCGGGCGCGAAGCCTTATTTTGCGCCGCTTTCGCACATCACGCGCGCGTTCTCGCGAGCGCTGTTGCGAGCGTAGCCGCCGACATTTGGCAATAGCGGGTTCCGTGGTAATGTCGTCTCATCAAAAAGGGTGAACGATGATGAACAACGATATCAATCAGCGCACGGTGCAGACTCCCGCCAACAGCTTCCCCACCGAAGGCTTCGACGACGCGGCCGAAGCCGTCACCCGCCTCGCCGCGATCTACGAGGCGAACACGTCGTTCCTGCGCGATGCGTTCGCGCGCTACCGCCGCAACGAGCAGTTCGACCATCGTGTGCGCGCCTGCTATCCGTTCGTGCGCGTGCGTACCGACGTCAACACGCACATCGATTCGCGCCGCTCGTACGGGTTCGTCGCGGGGCCGGGCGTGTTCGAGACGACCGTCACGCGACCGGACCTGTTCGGTAACTACTATCGCGAGCAATTGCGGCTGCTGGCGAAAAACCATCACGTGCAGATCGAGGTCGGCGTATCGGACCAGCCGATTCCGATTCATTTCGCATTCGCCGAGGGCATCCACCTCGAAGGCGATCTGGACCGCGAGCGCCTGTTCCTGATGCGCGACATCTTCGATACACCGGACCTCGCGCTGCTCGACGACCGCATCGTCAACGGCACGTACGAGCCGCTGCCGGGCGAGCCGCATCCGCTCGCATTGTTCACGGCGGCGCGCGTCGATTTTTCGCTGCATCGGCTGAAGCACTACACGGCGACTTCGCCGACGCATGTGCAGAACTACGTGCTGTACACGAACTACCAGTTCTATATCGACGAATTCGTCAAGCTCGGCCGCGCCATGATGGCCCGCACCGACGACGCGGAGTTGCGCGCGTATCGCAGCGAATACACGTCGTTCGTCGAACCCGGTGACGTCGTCACCTACAACGAGAATCTCGGCGAGCAGGCGCAGGAGGGCACGCCGCCGCCGCGTCTGCCGCAGATGCCCGCGTATCACCTGAAACGCGCGGACGGCAGTGGCATCACGATGGTCAACATCGGGGTCGGGCCGTCGAATGCGAAGACCATCACCGATCACATCGCGGTGCTGCGCCCGCATGCGTGGATCATGCTCGGCCACTGCGCGGGGCTGCGCAACACGCAGCGTCTCGGCGACTACGTGCTCGCGCACGGCTATGTGCGCGAAGATCATGTGCTCGATGCCGATCTGCCGCTGTGGGTGCCGATTCCGGCGCTCGCCGAAGTGCAGGTCGCGCTCGAGCGCGCGGTCGCGCAGGTCACGCAACTCGATGGCGTCGAGCTGAAGCGCGTGATGCGCACGGGCACCGTGGCGAGCGTCGACAATCGAAACTGGGAGCTGCGCGATCATCGCGAGCCGGTGCAGCGGCTATCGCAGAGCCGCGCGATCGCGCTCGATATGGAAAGCGCGACGATCGCCGCGAACGGCTTTCGCTTCCGGGTGCCTTACGGCACGCTGCTATGCGTGTCGGACAAGCCGCTGCACGGTGAGTTGAAGCTGCCGGGCATGGCCGATCAGTTCTATCGCGCGCAGGTCGACCAGCATCTGCAGATCGGCGTGAAGGCGATGGAACTGCTGCGCATGAACGGGCTGCATCGGTTGCATAGCCGCAAGCTGCGGAGTTTCGCGGAAGTCGCGTTTCAGTAACTCGGGCCGAGGCAGGGTGACGCTCGCGTGTTCAACCCTGCCCGAACCCGGTCAACCCGATCAGGCTTCCAGCGGCTAACAGCCACAACGGATGAATCCGCGTCTTCGTCGCCATCACGGACGTGAACGCGGTGATCGCCCACGCTATCGCGGTCGGATTTGACGCGCGCGCGATCAGCGCCGCGCTCGCCGCCACGAGGCCGGCCGTCACCGGCACGAGTCCGAGTTGCGCATAGCGGCGCCACGGGCGGTCCTTGAAGCGGTCCCACGCATGCAGCGCGAGGATCGTCACGAGCGACGAAGGCCCGAACTTCGCAATCGACGTGACGAGCATGCCGGCCCAACCCGCTACATGCCAGCCGATCAGCGTGACGATCATCAGGTTCGGGCCGGGCGCGGCTTGAGCGAGCGCGAACAGCGCGCTGAATTCGCTGGCAGGCATCCAGTGATGCACGTCGACCACTTGCCGCTGCATCTCCGGAAGGATCGTATTGCCGCCGCCGAACGCGAGCAGCGACAGCTGACTAAAAATCGCCGCGAGGGATACGAGCGTGTCGTTCATCGCGCGCTCCTTGCCGCAAGATAAATACTGAGCGGCGTGAGCACGAGCATCGTTGGCAGCAGCGGCAAGCGCAGCACGGCAATCGCGACGAAGCCGAGCACGGCGATCAACGCGGCGAGCGGCTTGTTGCGCAACGGCAGCACGATCTTGAATGCCATCGAAATCAGCAGGCCCGAAGCCGCCGCGGCGAGCCCCGTGAACAGATGACGCACGTGCGGATCGTTCTGCGTGTGTTCGTACAGCACGCCGAGCCCGATCACCACCAGCGAAGGCCCGGCAATCAAGCCGAGCAAACCGGCCAGCGCACCGGGCACGCCGCGAAAGCGCATGCCGATCGCGACCGATAGGTTGATGACGTTGCCGCCGGGCAGGAATTGACAGAGGCCGAGCAGGTCGGTGAATTCGTCGCTGGTCAGCCAACGGCGTTGCTCGACGAGTGCGCGGCGCGCGAGCGGCAACGCGCCACCGAATGAAATGAGGCCGAGCCCGAGAAAGCCGCCGAAGATCTCACGCAACGTTGGCGTGGGTGCGAGCGCGGCTTCGGGCGAGGTGAGGTCGTTGTTCATATCGCGAGCTTCGGGTACAAGCTGGGGAGGTTAGCGCCGAACGGCAAGCCTGCAAAACGAAAGCGGGCAGCCGGAAGGCTGCCCGCCATGTGCGCGACCTGATGGGTGCGCAATGCATCGTGCTACGCGTATTGCGAGGCGCGCAGCGTCATGCGATCACAGGTAGAACATCCGGTCTTCGTCCGACTTGACCGGATGCGCTTCGCCTTCTTCACGGTCTTCGTAGAACTTGAGCACCGCTTCGAGCACCTGGTCCGGATTGTCGATCACCTGCATCAGATCGATATCGGTCGGATTGATCAAACCCATCGGAATCAGCGAGCTCTTGAACCACGCGAGCAGACCCTCCCAGAACTCGCCGCCGACCAGAATGATCGGCACGTGGCGCGACTTCTTGGTCTGGATCAGCGTGAGTACTTCGGCCAGTTCGTCGAGCGTGCCGAAGCCGCCGGGCATCACGATCACCGCGTCCGAGTTCTTCACGAACGTGACCTTGCGCGTGAAGAAATGGCGGAAGCGCAACGAGATGTCCTGCCACTGGTTGCCCGACTGCTCGTGCGGCAACTCGATGTTCAGACCGACCGACGGTGCCTTACCCGCATGCGCGCCCTTGTTGGCCGCTTCCATGATGCCGGGGCCGCCGCCGGAGATCACCGCGAAGCCAGCATCCGACAATTTGCGCGCGATCTGCGTGGCGAGTTTGTAGTACGGCGAGTTCGGTTTCAGGCGCGCCGAACCGTAGATGCTGACCGCCGGTCGAATCTCCGACAGGTACTCGGTCGCCTCGATAAACTCTGCCATAATCGTGAACATCTGCCACGATGCGCGGGCTTTTTTGGCCGTTGCGCGCTCTTGATCTGCGAGCGATCGCAGACTCGGAATCACTTTTCTCTTAGTCATAATGCCTGAAGAACGAAGCCTTGAAGGTAAGACCCTGCTGTTGGTCGACGGTTCGAGTTATCTGTACCGGGCCTACCATGCGATGCCTGATCTACGCGGCCCCGAGGGTGGCCCGACGGGTGCGCTCTACGGGATGATCAACATGCTGCGGCGCATGCGCAAGGAAGTCACAGCAGAGTATAGCGCGTGCGTGTTCGACGCCAAGGGCAAAACGTTTCGCGACGACTGGTATCCGGAGTACAAGGCGAACCGTCCATCGATGCCGGAAGATCTTGCCCGTCAGATCGAGCCGATTCACGTCGCGGTGCGTGCGCTCGGCTGGCCGCTGCTGATGATCGATCGTGTCGAAGCGGACGACGTGATCGGCACGCTGTGCACCGAGGCGGAAAAGCTCGGCATGGACGTGGTCGTGTCGACCGGTGACAAAGACCTCGCGCAGCTGGTGTCGAACCGCGTGACGCTCGTCAATACGATGACCAACGAAACGCTCGATCGCGACGGCGTGGTCGCGAAGTTCGGTGTGCCGCCGGAGCGGATCATCGATTATCTGTCGCTGATCGGCGATACCGTCGACAACGTGCCGGGCGTCGAGAAATGCGGTCCGAAAACCGCGGTCAAATGGCTGACGCAATATGAGTCGCTAGATGGCATCGTCGAGCATGCGAACGAGATCAAGGGCGCGGTCGGCGATAATCTGCGCCGCGCGCTGGACTTCTTGCCGATGGCGCGTAAGCTCGTCACAGTCGAGCGTCATTGCGATCTGACCGGCCACATCGTATCGATCGAAGAAAGCTTGCCGAGCCTTCCCGAGTCGCGCGAAGAGTTGCGCGAGGTGTTCACGCGCCACGGCTTCAAGACGTGGCTGCGCGAAGTCGAGATTGCCGACGCGGTCGAAGGTCCGGAAACCGACGTGCCGCCCGCGTTGTCCGTCGATCACGAGCGCCACTACGAGACCGTGCAAACATGGGAGCAGCTCGACGCGTGGCTGGACAAGATCAATGCGGCCGAGATAACTTCGTTCGATTCCGAAACCACGTCGCTCGATCCGATGGTCGCGCAGATCGTCGGCTTATCGCTGTCGGTCGAAGCGGGCCGCGCCGCGTATGTGCCGCTCGCGCATCGCGGCCCCGACGCGCCGGTGCAGCTGCCGCTCGACGAAGTGCTCGCGAAGCTCAAGCCGTGGCTCGAAAGCGCGGACCATAAGAAGGTCGGTCAGCATCTGAAGTACGACGAACAGGTGCTCGCCAATTACGGCATCGAAATGCGCGGCGTCGAGCATGACACGCTGCTCGAATCGTATGTGCTCGAATCGCATCGCACGCACGACATGGACAGCCTCGCGCTGCGTCATCTCGGCGTGAAGACGATCAAGTATGAAGAGGTCGCGGGCAAGGGCGCGCAGCAGATCGGCTTCGACGAAGTCGCGCTGGACAAAGCCGCCGAATATGCGGCCGAAGACGCAGACATCACGCTGCGGTTGCATCAGGCCTTGTATCCGCAAATCGCCGTGGAGAAGTCGCTCGACCACGTGTATCGCGAGATCGAAGTTCCGACTTCGCGCGTGCTGCGCAAGATGGAGCGCACCGGCGTGCTGATCGACGCGGAGAAGCTGCGTCAGCAGAGCAGCGAGATCGCCACGCGTCTGATCGAGCTCGAAGGCAAGGCGTACGAACTGGCTGGCGGTGAATTCAACCTGGGCTCGCCGAAGCAGATCGGCCAGATTTTCTTCGAGAAGCTCGAACTGCCGGTCATCAAGAAAACGCCGAGCGGCGCACCTTCCACCGACGAAGAAGTGCTGCAGAAGCTCGCCGAAGACTACCCGCTGCCGAAGATCCTGCTCGAACATCGCGGCCTGTCGAAGCTGAAGTCGACCTATACCGACAAGCTGCCGCGCATGGTCAATCCGCAAACCGGCCGCGTGCATACGAACTACGCGCAAGCCGTCGCGGTGACGGGGCGGCTCGCGTCGAACGATCCGAACCTGCAGAACATTCCGGTGCGTACCGGCGAAGGCCGGCGCATCCGCGAAGCGTTCATCGCGCCGCCGGGGCACAAGCTCGTATCCGCCGATTACTCGCAGATCGAATTGCGCATCATGGCGCACATCTCCGGCGACGAATCGCTGATGCGCGCGTTCTCGCAGGGCGAAGACATTCACCGCGCCACCGCATCGGAAATCTTCAACGTGACGCCGCTCGAAGTGTCGAGCGATCAGCGGCGGGTCGCGAAGGTCATCAACTTTGGTCTCATCTACGGCATGAGCGCGTTCGGCCTCGCGTCGAATCTCGGCATCACGCGCGATGCGGCGAAGATGTATATCGACCGCTATTTCGCGCGCTATCCCGGTGTCGCTCGCTATATGGACGAGACGCGTTTGAGCGCGAAGGCGAAGGGCTACGTCGAAACGGTGTTCGGCCGCCGGCTGTGGCTGCCCGAGATCAACGGCGGCAACGGTCCGCGCCGCCAGGCCGCGGAGCGGGCCGCGATCAACGCACCGATGCAGGGCACCGCGGCCGATCTCATCAAGATGTCGATGATCGCCGTGCAGAACTGGATCGAAGACTCGAAGATCGGCACGCGCATGATCATGCAGGTGCACGACGAACTGATTCTCGAAGTACCCGACGCTGAGCTGTCCGAAGTCCGCAAGCGCCTGCCAGAACTGATGTGCGGTGTCGCCGCGCTGAAGGTGCCGCTGGTCGCCGAAGTCGGCGCGGGGCTGAACTGGGAGGAGGCACATTGACATGCCCGTGACACGCGCACGATAACGTCGTGCGCATGTCACACATGGGTATTGGTCACTTGTGACTTCCCCGGCGGGTCGAGGACAATCGTTTCAGGACGGCGCATTCATGCGCCGCGTCGCGACAGATAATTCATCGGCTACACGGAGAAGTGCAATGCATCGATTTATCGTCGTTGGCGGAGGTGCGGGAGGACTGGAACTGGCGACGCGTCTTGGCGATCGCTACGGGGCCGGCAAGAAGGGGCGCAGCGCGCAGGCCCAGGTCACGCTGGTCGATCGCTTTCCGACGCATATCTGGAAGCCGCTGCTGCACGAAGTGGCGGCGGGCAGCATGGACCCGTTCACGCAGGAGCTCCCTTACGCGGCGCAGGCGCGCTGGCATGGCTTCGAGTTCCAGCAAGGCGATCTGACCGCACTCGACCGCGCGAACCGGCGCATCACGCTCGGCACCGTGCTCGACGACGACGGCGCGGAACTGCTGCCCGAACGTGTGCTCGAGTACGACACGCTGGTCATCGCGATCGGCAGTACCACGGCCTTCTTCGGCGTCAAGGGAGCGGCCGAATTCTCGATTGCACTGGATACGGTTAGCGAGGCAGAGCGTTTCCGCAAGCGGCTCATCGCGGCGTGCATGCGCGCCGAACATCAGGCGCACCAGCCCGTCGAGTCGCGACCGGGACCCGGCACGTGGACGTCCAGCGAGCCGCGCATTCAGGTGGCGATTGTCGGCGGCGGCGCGACGGGGGTCGAGTTATCGGCGGAGTTGCGTAATACCGCCCAGGTGCTGTCCGCATATGGCTTGCACAAGCTCGATCCGCGGCATGACGTCGGCATCGTGCTGATCGAGGCGGGGCCACGCATTTTGCCCGCGTTGCAGGAACGCGTTTCCACGGCCACCGCCGAACTGCTGACCAAGCTCGGCGTGAAGCTGATGATCGGCGAGACCGTGGCCGAGGTTGCGCCGGGCTACATCCGCACCGCGAGCGGTCACACAGTGCGGGCCGATCTGACCGTGTGGGCGGCGGGCATCAAGGCGCCGGCGGTGCTCGGCCAGCTCGACGGCTTGCCGGTCAACCGGCTCGGCCAGCTGGTGGTGCGCCGCACGCTGCAAACCGAGGTCGACGACAACATCTTCGCGCTCGGCGACTGCGCGGCCTGCGAGTGGCCGGGCAACGAGCGCAACGTGCCGCCGCGCGCGCAGGCCGCGCATCAGCAGGCGAGCTTTCTGATGAAGGGACTGGCGGCGCGCCTCGAGAACAGGCCGCTACCGGAGTTCACTTATCGCGACTTCGGCTCGCTGGTCTCGCTCGGACACTTCAGCGCGGTCGGCAATCTGATGGGCGGGGTGATCGGCGGCAATATGCTGATCGAAGGGCTGTTCGCGCGCTTCATGTACATGTCGCTGTACCGGCTGCATATCGCGGCGCTGCACGGCTATCCGCGCATGATGCTCGACACCTTCGCGCATTGGTTGCGCCGTACCACGCTGCCGCGCGTCAAGCTGCACTGACTGCATCGGCGCGGGCGGACGTTCTGCTCAGTTGAATCTGCAACGGGATGCGCGCAAGGCGTATCCTGTTGCCTCTAACAATTCTTCGAGGAGCGCCCCATGCTGAAGCCTGAAGTTGATTGTCTGATTCCGCACGTTTCCTTCGATCGGCGCACCTTCATGAAGGCGGCGCTCGGCACTGGTTTCGCGGCAGCGGTGCTGCCAGTCTCGGCGCAGACCATTCATACCGACAGCGACGGCCTCGAAGCAGGGGAAGTGGCGTTCCATTCGGGCGGTACGCTGATACCGGCCTATCGCGCGCAGCCGAAGGGCAAGACGCATCTGCCGGTGATCCTCGTCGTGCATGAAATCTTCGGCGTCCACGAGCATATCGCCGACGTGTGCCGGCGCTTCGCGAAGCAGGGCTATCTGGCGATCGCGCCGAATCTGTACGAGCGCGAGGGCGACCCGACCGCCTACACGAGCATGCAGCAACTCAACGAGCAGTTGGTCAGCAAAGTGCCCGACGAGCAGGTGCTGGCCGACCTCGACGCGGCCGCCGCGTGGGCCGGCGAGAACGGCGGCGACCTGAACCGGCTCGGCGTGAACGGCTTTTGCTGGGGCGGGCGCATCTCGTGGCTGTATGCGGAGCACAATCCGCGCGTGAAGGCGGGCGTCGCCTGGTATGGTCGCGTGACCGGCGCGAAGAATGCGATGACGCCGGCCAATC
The DNA here is from genome assembly GCF_040948665.1 of Paraburkholderia sp. BR14320. NCBI lineage: Bacteria > Pseudomonadati > Pseudomonadota > Betaproteobacteria > Burkholderiales > Burkholderiaceae > Paraburkholderia > Paraburkholderia sp. BR14320. The sequence goes on along the minus strand of NZ_JBFPKG010000014.1, from coordinate 59,124 downwards.
CGCTCGATCTCGTCGCCGACCTGCATGCGCCCGTCCTCGGCCTGTATGGACGCCAGGATCAAAGCATTCCGCAGGACACGCTCGAGCAGATGAAGCAGGCGATCGCGCAAGGGCCGCAAGCGGGACGCGGCTCGCAGTTCGTCGTTTATGACGACGCAGGTCACGCGTTTTTCGCCGACTACCGTCCGAGCTACAAGAAGGCCGATGCCGAGGATGGCTGGCGTCGCACGCTCGTGTGGTTCAAGCAACATGGGGTTGCTTGAAAACCCTCATGTGTTTGTTTCTCTAGCGATAAATCCGATAAAAAGAGGCCGTTGCCGCTTCGAATCGGCAACGGCCTTTTTGTCTGATGACGACTCGCCGCGGCAAGTGCTCAGGGGTTCGCTCCGGTCGCCACCGGCCGTTTCGGATCGGAACTCCACTCGCTCCATGAGCCCGGGTACAACGCTGAGCCATGCAGGCCGGCAACCTCCATCGCGAGCGAATTCACGCAGGCGGTCACGCCCGAGCCGCATTGCAGCACCACGTGCTCCGGCGACGTGTCGCCGAGAAGCGCATGGAATTCCTCGCGCAGAGTGTGCGCCGGCTTGAAGCGGCCGTCGGCGGTCAGGTTGTCCTTGAAGAAGCGGTTCAGCGCGCCCGGGATATGGCCGCCGACGCGGTCGAGCGTCTCGTTTTCGCCGCGATAGCGATCGGGCGCGCGCGCATCCACGACGATTCGCTCCTTCGAGTCGAGGTTGCGCTCGATCGCCTGGCTATCGATGGTCACCGCGAGCGGCGCGGCCGCCTTGAAGTCGCCGGTATTCTGCGCGGGTACGGCCTGCGTCAGCGGTTGGCCAGCCGCTTCCCATGCCTGCAGCCCGCCGTCGAGCAGCGCGACCGCGTCGTGGCCGAGCCAGCGCAACAGCCACCAGACGCGCGCCGCGTACATGCCGCCGTGCGCGTCGTATGCGACGACCTGTTGACCTTGCTTCAGCCCCCGCGACTCGAGCGTTTCGACGAGCCGCGCGCGATCGGGCAGCGGATGCCGGCCGTTCGAGCCGTTCTTCGGCCCGGACAGATCGCGATCGAGATGCAGATAGTGCGCGCCCGGCAGATGGCCAGCCAGCCAGGCTTTCTCCCCCGCGTCGGTATCGGCGAGGTCGAACCGGCAGTCGATCACGAACACGCTGCCCGGCGCGGCCGTGAGCCGCTCGGCAAGATTGGTCGCGGAGATCAGGGTGGTGTAATGAGTGTGGGGCATGAGCGTCTCCTCGATACGGGCGATGGCGGCTGCGGGCCGCGTCGTTCACGCGGTTGGCGCAATCGCCGGTCTATGTCGTTAGTCTAAACAAAAAAAGACGGGTCGAAGCCCGTCTTTCCTTGAGTCGATCGATGCGCCGCGCGGCGCGGATCAGATCGTGCCGAGTTCGCGCCGCAGAAACTCATGGAAGTGCTGCATGCCGTCTTCCATCGGGCTCTGATACGGACCGACCTGCGACTCGCCGCGCTCCATCAACGCGAGACGGCCGGCGTCCATGCGCTCGGCGATCTCGTCGTCTTCGCGGGCCGTCTCCATATAGGCGGCGCGCTCGGCTTCGACGAAATCGCGCTCGAACAGCGCGATTTCCTCGGGGTAATAGAACTCCACCACGTTGGTGGTCTTCTGCGGACCGCGCGGAATCAGCCATGACACCACCAGCACGTGCGGATACCACTCGATCATGATGCCCGGGTAGTACACCATCCAAATCGCGCCGAACTCGGGCGGATTGCCGTCGCGAAAGCGCAGCACTTCATCGTGCCACTTGCGATACGTCGGGCTTCCCGGTTGCTCGAGCGCCTTGTGCACACCGACTGTCTGCACGCTGTACCAGTCGCCGAACTCCCAGGTTAGATCATCGCAATTGACGAAGCTGCCGAGGCCCGGATGGAACGGCGCGACGTGATAGTCCTCCAGATAGACCTCGATGAAGGTCTTCCAGTTGTAGTTGCACTCGTGGACTTCGACGTGATCGAACATGAAGCCCGAGAAGTCGAAGTGGCGCTTGGTGCCGAGGCGTGCGAGATCTTTCGCGACGTTGCGACCTTGCGCCTCGAACAGCAGACCCTGCCAGTTCTGCAGCGGCGTGGAGCCGAGATTCAGGCACGGGTTGTCGGCGAAATGGGGCGCGCCGAGCAGCTCGCCCTTCAGGTCGTACGTCCAGCGATGCAGCGGACAGACGATGTTCTGCGTCTGCCCGCGGCCGTTGAGCATGATGGCTTGCCGGTGGCGGCACACATTCGACAGCAACTCAACTTGCGACTGCTGGTTACGGACGAGTACCCGCCCCTCGCGTTCGCTGGGCAAGGCAAAATAATCCCCCGCTTCGGGCACCATGAGATCGTGGCCGATGTAGCGAGGACCTTTCTTGAAAAGGGTGTCGATTTCGCGCGTAAGAAGCGCTTCGTCAAAGTAAGCCGTGACTGGCAGCTGGCTGTGAACAGACCGCAACTGCAATGCATTGCTCAGATTGGACATTCCCACTCCCGATGAAGACGTGAAAGCAGTGAACAACCCAACCATCGAAGATTCGATTTAGGGAGCCCGCGATTATACCCGTTTCCCTGTGACAGGGACACTTAAGTCCCTGATTTGGGTTAAAAATGTCAAGAAAGTTCGGCATTTTCGCCGCAGACCTCGAGCTTTTTTTCTGCGAGACTTCAGGGTCGAAGCGGGGCAAAGGTGGACATCGGACAGGCTCGAAGCAAGGTGGCACGGCGGAGCGCAGGCCTTCGAGCGGATCGAAAATGTCGCTTTTGCCGTAGAATGTCCGACTTGTTTTAATTTTGCGACTATTCATGGCGAAGACCGCATCGAACGATTCCGCCGCCGCGCCAGCCGAAAGCGGCGACAGCGCGCCGCTGCCGGAGAATTACGAGGCAGCGCAGACGGAGCTGGAAGAGCTCGTTGCGCGCATGGAAGGCGGCAGCCTGAGCCTCGAGGAATCGCTGGCCGCCTACCGTCGCGGGGCGGCACTTGTCGCATTCTGTCAACAGCAGCTCGAAAAGGTCGAGCAGCAGGTGCGGGTCCTCGATGGCGAGACCCTCAAGCCGCTGCCCATGAATACCGCAGGCACAGCCGCGACTGAGAGCGGGGACGACCTATGACATTCGAACAATGGACGCGCTCGGTGCTCGAACGCGTCGAAACGGCTCTGGAACACTATCTGCCGGCCGAGACGACCGAACCCGCCAAGCTACACGAGGCGATGCGCTATGCGGTGCTGGGTGGCGGCAAGCGGGTGCGGCCACTCCTGTGCCACGCGGCCGGCGAGCTGACCGGCGCGCGCGCCGAACGCCTCGATGCGGCGGCGGCGGCGCTGGAAATGATCCACGTGTACTCGCTCGTGCACGACGACATGCCCTGCATGGACGACGACGAACTGCGCCGCGGCAAGCCGACGGTCCACGTCAAGTATGACGAAGCGACCGCGCTGCTGGTCGGCGACGCGCTGCAATCGCAGGCATTCGTCGTGCTCACGTCCGACGTATTGGGCCAGCCGCAGCAGGCCTCGCTCGTGCGCGAACTCGCGCTCGCCAGCGGCTCGATCGGCATGTGCGGCGGGCAGGCCATCGATCTGGCGAGCGTCGGCCACACGCTGACCCGCCCGCAACTCGAGACCATGCATCGCATGAAGACCGGCGCGCTGCTGCGCGCGGCCGTGCGCATGGGCGCACTGGCTGGCGAGACGCCGGACGCGCAGGCTCTGGCTTCGCTCGACGCCTACGCCGCCGCGGTCGGTCTCGCGTTTCAGGTCGTCGACGACATTCTCGACGTCACGACCGACTCCGCAACGCTCGGCAAGACCGCCGGCAAGGACGCGAAGGACGGCAAGCCGACCTACGTGTCGATTATCGGGCTCGACGCGTCGCGCGCGCTCGCGGCGCAACTGCGCAGCGACGCTCACGCGGCGCTTGCACCGTTCGGCGCTCGCGCACAGCGTCTTGCCGAACTGGCCGACCTGGTGGTGAACCGGGTCAGCTGAACGCGAAAGCCCGCCGCCGCGCACCCTCCATCCCCGGGGTGCATGAATGAAGTGCGGGCGCGTAAGTTTTCCTACAATGGAACGACGATGTACGACTTGCTGAAAACCATCGACGACCCGGCAGCCCTGCGCCGCCTCGATCGCCGTCAATTGCAACCGCTTGCCGACGAGTTGCGCGCCTTTGTGCTCGACAGCGTATCGCAGACGGGCGGCCATCTCTCGTCCAACCTCGGCACGGTCGAGTTGACCATCGCGCTGCATTACGTGTTCGACACGCCGCACGATCGGATCGTCTGGGACGTAGGCCATCAGACCTATCCGCACAAGATCCTGACCGGTCGTCGCGACCAGATGCACACGCTGCGTCAGTTGGGCGGCATCTCGGGCTTCCCGAAACGCGACGAATCGGAATACGACACCTTCGGCACCGCGCACTCGAGCACGTCGATCTCGGCCGCGCTCGGCATGGCGATCGCGAGTAAGCTGCAGGGCGACAATCGCATGGGTATCGCGGTTATCGGCGACGGCGCGATGACGGCCGGCATGGCCTTCGAGGCCATGAACAACGCGGGCGTCGAAGACGACGTCCCGCTGCTCGTGATCCTCAACGACAACGACATGTCGATCTCGCCGCCGGTCGGCGCGCTGAATCGCCATCTCGCGCGTCTGATGTCTGGGCGCTTCTACGCGGCCGCGCGTGCGGGCGTCGAGCGCGTGCTGCGGGTTGCGCCGCCGGTGCTCGATCTCGCGCGCAAGCTCGAGGAGCACGCGAAGGGCATGATTGTGCCGGCCACGCTGTTCGAAGAGTTCGGCTTCAACTACATCGGGCCGATCGACGGTCACGATCTCGATTCGCTGATCCCGACGCTGCAAAACATCAAGGAACTGCGCGGGCCGCAATTCCTTCACGTGGTCACGAAGAAAGGCCAGGGCTACAAGCTGGCCGAGGCCGATCCGGTGCTGTACCACGGCCCGGGCAAGTTCAACCCGGCCGAGGGCATCAAGCCGGCCGCGACGCCGTCGAAGAAGACCTACACGCAGGTGTTCGGCGAATGGCTGTGCGATGCGGCCGAGCTCGACTCGCGCGTGGTCGGCATTACACCGGCGATGCGTGAAGGCTCGGGCATGGTCGAGTTCGAAAAGCGCTTCCCGGATCGTTACTTCGACGTCGGCATCGCCGAGCAGCACGCGGTGACGTTCGCGGGCGGCCTCGCCGCGGACGGCATGAAGCCGGTCGTCGCGATCTATTCGACCTTCCTGCAACGCGCGTATGACCAGTTGATTCACGACATCGCGCTGCAAAACCTGCCGGTGGTGTTCGCCATCGATCGCGCGGGTCTCGTCGGTGCGGACGGCGCGACGCATGCGGGCGCGTACGACCTAGCGTTCATGCGTTGTATCCCGAACATGACCGTGATGGCGCCGTCGGACGAAAACGAGTGCCGTCAGATGCTGTACACCGCGTTGCAGCAGTCGCATCCGACCGCTGTGCGCTACCCGCGCGGCGCGGGTACCGGTGTCGCAACCGTCAAGCAGATGGCCGCGTTGCCGCTCGGCAAGGGTGAACTGCGTCGCGAGACGTCGGCGCCGGCTGGCAAGCGCATCGCGATTCTCGCGTTCGGCACGATGGTCGCGCCGTCGCTCGCGGCCGCCGAGCAATTCGACGCCACCGTCGCGAACATGCGCTTCGTGAAGCCGCTCGACACCGAACTCGTGCGCAAGCTGGCCGAGACGCACGACGCGATCGTCACCGTCGAGGAAGGCTGCATCATGGGTGGCGCGGGTTCGGCCTGCGTCGAAGCCCTGCTCGCAAGTGGGGTTATGCGCCCCGTACTACAATTGGGCCTCGCCGATCGGTTCATCGATCACGGGGACCCGGCCAAGCTGCTCGCCGCGTGCGGTCTCGACGCCGCGGGTATCGCCCGGTCGATTCGCGAACGCTTCCTCGCAAGCGGCGCGGTCGGCGGTCAGTCGTCGGTGAAGCGCGTCGCTTAAGGCGCTGTCGCCTGTCGTGCCGCCGCGGTACGACTCATGCCGCCGTCATGCGACGGCGGCTTCGGCAATCTCCAGTTTGAATCGACGGGTCCTGCGGCCCGTCACCCAACGCCGGCGGCAGCCGGCGTTCGCCGTTGCGCGCGCTGATCTGCACGGCCGCTGGGCGCTTCGAGCTCGCTGCGCGATGGTCGCCGATGCAGCGAGACCTTGACGTAGCCAGGCGCTTTCCAGAAAGGACAGAAGAATGAATCAGATGAATCCCGCCTTCGTGATGCCCGACGTGCAAAGCACCCCCGACACGCGCCAGATTCCGATCCAGCGGGTCGGCGTGAAGGGCGTGCGTCATCCGTTGACGGTCCGCACGCAAGCCGGTGAAGTGCAGCCAACGGTCGGCACGTGGAATCTCGACGTGCATCTGCCGGCCGAGCAGAAGGGCACGCACATGTCGCGCTTCGTCGCGTTGCTCGAAGAGAACAAGGCGCCGCTCGAACCGGCCACGTTCCGCACGATGCTCGCGGCCATGCTCGATAAGCTCGAGGCCGAGGCGGGCCGCATCGAAGTGTCATTCCCTTACTTCGTGAACAAGACCGCGCCGGTGTCGGGCGTGCAGAGCCTGCTCGACTACGAAGTCACGCTGACCGGCGAGACCCGCCATGGCGCGACGCGGCTGTTTCTGAAGGTGCTGGTGCCGGTCACGAGCCTGTGCCCGTGCTCGAAGAAAATCTCGCAGTACGGCGCGCACAACCAGCGCTCGCACGTGACGATCGATGCCGAGCTCATCGGCGACGTCGCTGTCGAAGAGTTGATCCGCATCGCCGAGGAAGAAGCGTCGTGCGAGCTGTGGGGTCTGCTCAAGCGTCCGGACGAGAAGTTTGTTACCGAGCGCGCGTATGAAAATCCGAAGTTCGTCGAAGACCTCGTGCGCGACGTTGCCCAGCGTCTGAACGCCGACGAGCGCATCGTCGCGTATGTGCTCGAAGCCGAGAACTTCGAGTCGATTCACAATCACAGCGCTTATGCGGTGATTGAGCAGGACAAGCGCCTGGCCTGATACGTTCTGTGTCGGTCTACGCCGCTCGTTGCAAAAGCATTGAACCCATGAAAAAGCCGCTTTTAAAGCGGCTTTTTTATCGTCTTGCGGCGCCGGTTCAGTGCGCGAGCGACGTCAGATCCCAGCGCGGCTTCACGGTGAACGCGTAGTCGTTGACGGCCTGTTCGGGCCAGCGTTGCAGACGCAGCGCGCCGGCCAGCGCGATCATCGCCCCATTGTCCGTGCACAGCGACAGGTCGGGATAGTGCACGTAAAAATTGCGCTTCTGCGCGGCGGCCGACAGCGCTTCGCGCAACTGCCGGTTCGCGCCGACGCCGCCCGCCACCACCAGCCGGTTCAGCTTCGTGCGCTTGAGCGCGGCGAGCGATTTCGCGGCCAGCACTTCGACGGCGGCATCGACGAAACCGCGCGCGAGGTCGGCCTTGGCCTGCTCGCAGATGTTTGCGCCGCCCAGCCGGTTGGCGTGCGTGAGCACGGCGGTCTTCAGGCCGCTGAAGCTGAAATCGAGGTCGCCGGAATGCAGCATCGGGCGCGGCAGCACGACCGCGCCGGGTGTGCCGAACTCGGCCATGCGCGAGACTTCCGGGCCGCCCGGATAGCCGAGGCCCAGCAGCTTGGCGGTTTTGTCGAAGGCTTCGCCGGCGGCGTCGTCGAGCGTTTCGCCGAGCGTCTCGTAGACGCCGACGTCCGTCACGCGCATTAGCTGCGTATGGCCGCCCGACACCAGCAGCGCGACGAATGGAAACGGCGGCGGCTCGTCGACGAGCAGCGGCGACAGCAAATGCCCTTCGAGATGGTGAATACCGACGGTCGGCTTGTTCCACGCCATCGCCAGCGAATTGGCGACGCTCGCGCCGACCAGCAGCGCGCCTGCGAGCCCGGGCCCTTGTGTGTAGGCGATCGCGTCGATGTCGCCGCGCGCGACGCCAGCGCGCTCCATCACCTCTTCGAGCAGCGGCAGCGCGCGGCGGATATGGTCGCGCGATGCAAGCTCCGGCACGACGCCGCCGTACTCCCGATGCATCGCAATCTGCGAATGCAGCGCGTGCGCGAGCAGGCCGCGCTCCGTGTCGTAGAGCGCGAGACCGGTTTCGTCGCAGGAGCTTTCGATGCCGAGAACGAGCATGATGAATCGCTTGGGACGGGCGCGCGCGACGCGCGTCCGAAAGTAAAAGGTAGGCCTGAAAGTATACCAGCGCGCACAAGCGGCCGCTGGCGGCCGGCTGCGCACGGGCATGGGCGCGAGGGCCCGGCAGGTACAATGCGGCCCCATGGAATCCTTCGATATCGCGGTGATCGGCGCGGGCGCGGCCGGCATGATGTGCGCTGCAGTTGCCGGTCAACTTGGTCGGCGTGTGGCGCTGATCGACCACTCGCAGCGTCTCGCGGAAAAAATCCGCATTTCCGGCGGCGGCCGCTGCAACTTCACGAATCTGTATGCGGGGCCGGCCAATTATCTGTCGGCGAATCCGCATTTTTGCCGCTCGGCGCTTGCACGCTATACGCCGCGCGACTTCATGGCGCTGCTGAAGCAGCATCGCGTGACATGGCACGAGAAGCACAAGGGCCAACTGTTTTGCGATCAGTCGAGCGACGCGGTCATCGACGTGCTCAAAAACGAGTGCGACGCCGGTGGCGTTGCATGGCGCACGCCGCTGTCCGTCGAAGAAGTGCGCCAGGACGCAGAAGGGCGGTTCCTGCTTGGCACGACGGCGGGCACGATCGCCGCCCGTGCGCTCGTGATCGCTACGGGCGGTCTGTCGATCCCGAAGATCGGCGCGACCGATTTCGCATACCGAATCGCCAAGCAGTTCGGCCACAAGCTGATCGACACGCGCCCCGCGCTGGTACCGCTGACCTTCGCGCCCGCCGACTGGGAGCCGTTTGCGGCGCTGTCGGGCGTGTCGCTCGAAGTCCAGCTGTCGACCGGCAATAAGAAGACCGGCGCGGAGTTCACCGAAGATCTGCTGCTCACGCACCGCGGCCTGTCGGGTCCGGGGGTGCTGCAGATATCGAGCTACTGGCAGCCCGGCGAGCCGATTCACATCAATCTGCTCCCGGAGCGCGACGCCGCGGTCGCGCTGATCGACGCGAAAAACGGCACTAAGCGGCAGATTGGCAATCTGCTGTCGGAGTGGGTGCCGCAGCGGCTCGCGCACGTGTGGCTCGACACGCACCAGGTGGCCGCCGAGGCCCGCGTCGCCGATTTGCCGGACAAGTCGCTGCGCCGCATCGGTGAGGCGCTGTCGCGCTGGACGCTCACGCCGAACGGCACCGAGGGTTATCGCAAGGCCGAAGTGACGCGCGGCGGCGTCGATACGCGCGGTTTGTCATCGACGACGATGATGAGCGCGCGGGTGCCGGGCCTCTACTTCATCGGCGAGGCGGTCGACGTGACCGGCTGGCTCGGCGGCTACAACTTCCAGTGGGCGTGGGCGTCGGGTGTCGCGGCCGGAGAGGCGGCCGCCCAATATGCCCGGGGGGCTTGACGGCGCAATGGCTTTGTGAGAAAGCTCTGCTATACTCCTGAACCTTTACAAAGTTCCGTTATTGAAAAATGACGACTATCCGCGTAAAAGACAATGAGCCGTTCGAAGTCGCCATGCGCCGTTTCAAGCGCACCATGGAGAAAAACGGCTTACTGACGGAACTTCGCGCTCGCGAGTTTTACGAGAAACCCACAGCCGAACGCAAGCGCAAGAAAGCGGCGGCGGTGAAGCGTCATTTCAAGCGTCTGCGTGGCCAGATGCTGCCAAAAAAGCTCTACTGATTCTGGCGTTGCCCCGCTGTACGCGGCGCGGCAGCATCCCAGCCGATGGCGGCACCACAGTGCCATCACGGCAAACCCGGCCCATCGGGCCAGCCGGCAGGGTCGCATCCACTACGCATATTGCGCCAACCCGCTTGAGGAAGAAGTCCCAAGCGGGTTTTCGTGCTGATGCGGCGGTATCGCCGCCATCGACCGGCCGGTTTTTCAACTTTTCAACGCAATTCAGGTGAGTGATGAGTCTCAAGGACCGGATCAACGACGATATGAAAGCTGCCATGCGGGCGCGCGAGACCGAGCGTCTCGGTACGATCCGCCTGCTGCTCGCCGCGATCAAGCAGCGTGAAGTCGATGAGCGGGTCACGCTCGACGATGCCGGCATAACCGCCGTGGTCGACAAGATGATCAAGCAGCGCAAAGATTCGATCAGCCAGTTCGAGGCCGCCGGACGCACGGATCTCGCGGACAAGGAAAAGGCTGAGCTGGCCATTCTTTCCGCCTATATGCCCGAGCAGATGTCCGAAGCGGAAATCGTTGCCGAAGTGCAGGCGGCGGTCGCGCAGACTGGCGCTGCCGGCCCGCAGGACATGGGCAAGGTGATGGGCGTGCTGAAGCCGAAGCTGGCCGGCCGCGCCGACATGACCGCCGTCTCCGCGCAGGTCAAGGCCGCGCTCGCGAAGTAACCCTGTCGATTTGTCCGGGTCGCGCGCCCCTCCGGAAGGCGAGGCGCGGGGCTTGGCCGCGGTGTCGAGCCCGGACTCCGGGCTTGGATTTTGAAGCTTTCCAGGCAGCGTTATTTACTGTGATCCCACCGTCATTCCTGCAGGACCTGCTCAACCGCGTCGATATCGTCGACGTGGTCGGCCGGTATGTGCAGCTGAAAAAGGGCGGCGCGAACTTCATGGGGCTGTGCCCGTTTCACAACGAGAAGAGTCCCTCGTTTACGGTTAGTCCGACTAAGCAGTTTTATCACTGCTTCGGCTGCGGTGCGCATGGCACGGCCATCGGTTTCCTGATGGAACACGTGGGGGCGTCGTTTCCCGAAGCGGTCAACGAGCTCGCGCAATCGGTCGGTCTCACCGTGCCGAACGAGCCTTCGCCCGGATATGGCGGTGGTGGCGGAGCTGGCGGCGGCTACGTGCCGGCGGCGTCGAAGGCTGTCACCACAGCGCTGTCCGATCTCATGCAGATCGCCTGTGACTACTACCGCAAGCAACTGCGCGGTGCGCCGGGCGCGATCCAGTATCTGAAAAAGCGCGGTCTGACCGGCGAAATCGCCGCGCGCTTCGGTCTCGGCTATGCGCCCGAAGGCTGGCAAAACCTCGAGGCGGCGTTCCCGAACTATCGCGACGACGCGCTGGTCGAAGCGGGCCTCGTGATCGTCAGCGAAAAGTCGGACGCGCAGGGTCAGAACCGCCGCTACGACCGCTTCCGCGAGCGGATCATGTTCCCGATCCGCAATGTCAAAGGGCAGGTGATCGGCTTCGGCGGCCGCGTGCTCGACGGCGGCGAGCCGAAATATTTGAATTCGCCCGAAACGCCGCTATTTAACAAGGGCAGCGAGCTGTACGGGCTGTTCGAGGCGCGTCTGGCGATTCGAGAGCAACATTACGTGCTGGTCGTCGAAGGTTATATGGACGTGGTTGCGCTGGCCCAATTGGGCTTCCAGAACGCGGTCGCGACCCTCGGCACCGCTTGCACACCGATTCATGTGCAGAAACTGATGCGCCAGACCGACACGGTCATTTTCAGTTTCGACGGCGACGCGGCCGGCCGGCGTGCAGCGCGCCGCGCGCTCGACGCGTGCCTGCCGCATGCCGCCGACAACCGGACGATCCGTTTCCTGTTCCTGCCGAGCGAGCACGATCCCGACAGCTACGTGCGCGAGTTCGGCACCGAGGCTTTCGCCGAGCAGGTCGAACGGGCGATGCCGCTGTCGCAGTTCATGCTCAACGAGGTACTGACCGGCAAGGAGCTCGATCAGCCCGAAGGCAAAGCCCGCGCGCTGTTCGACGCGAAGCCGCTGCTGCAGGCGTTGCCGGCCAACGCGCTGCGAGCGCAGATCATGCATATGTTCGCCGACCGGCTCGATGTGCCGTTCAGCGAAGTCGCGGCGCTTTGCGAAGTCGATGCCCGGATTGCGGCCGCGGCGCGCGAGGCGCCGGCCCGCAAGGACCGCCGCAGCGTGACCGGAATCGAGGAAAAGACGCTGCGCAACCTGGTGATGTATCCGCGCACGGTCGCGATGCTCGACGAAGAGGCCGAAGAGGCACTGCTCACCGTGACCCGGCACGGCGAACTGTTCGCGGAAGTGACGACGCACGCGCGCGCCCTCGGCGATTCGGCGGCGTTCCAGTTGTTGTCAGATCTCTTGCGAAATGGCGCGAACGCCCCAACTTTCGAGGAAATCTTTCGCAAAATTCTAGACTATGATGAAAACGTCCGGGATTTGCTGCTGAAAGACCCGCAGGACGCGGCCGTCATCGAGGAGCGGCGCGAGCAGGAACGAATCGTCGGCGAGGAGTTGAAGGCCGCAATTTTGAAGATGCGATACGACGCTTATTGCGATCGTCTCGAACAGCTTTCGCGACAGTCACGACATACGCCGGAAGAGTTTGCCGAGTTTTCGGAGCTCAACCGGAAGCGGGCCGACATGAAGCGTCAACTCGGTCTGTAGCGGAGAGGGCAAAACCTCGGGTGCTATAATCAAAAGTTTCTAGCAGTTTGTTTTTTCAAGGGTTTTCCTAGCAAAGGCGAAAGGCGATGCGATGGCAAAGACGACAGGCGGAAATCAGACAACTGGCTCACGCGCTAAAGAGCGCACCGGAAAAGTTACCGAAGCCAGGCTGACTGCATCCGCCAAAAGGACGTCTGCTGTCAGCGTTGCACCAGCTGCCGGGAAGAAGTCGTCGACCACTGCGGCCGCGCAGGCCGCACCGGTTCGGGCGGCGAAAGCTGTAGCACCGCCGGCTGCCAAGCGGGCGGGTGTCAGAAGCGCAAGGGAAGCGGCTGCCGTTAAGGACGATGCGGCAGCGCGCGTGACTTCAGTATCCACGGTTCATCCGGCTGTTGTCCAACAGCCGGGGGTCGAGACTACAGCCGGTACGGCGAACTCCATGACGAAAAAGCTGAATGAAGTACCCGTCGATGACGATGCAACCCAGGCCGAAGAAACCGCTGCCGCCGCACCGGGCAAGGTGGAAAAGGTCAAGGCTCGCGACCGTCGTGCAAAGGAAAAAGCGCTGCTGAAGGATGCGTTCGCGTCGTCGCAGCCTGGCACGGTGGAGGAGCTCGAGGAGCGTCGCTCCAAGCTGCGCGCGCTGATCAAACTCGGCAAGGAGCGCGGCTTCCTCACGTACGCTGAAATCAACGATCACCTGCCGGACAACTTCACCGAGACCGAGGCGATCGAAGGCATCATCAGCACGTTCAACGACATGGGCGTCGCGGTCTACGAACAGGCCCCTGACGCTGAAACGCTGCTGCTCAACGACAACGCGCCCGCGGCTTCGTCGGACGATGAAGTCGAAGAGGAAGCCGAAGTCGCGCTGTCCACCGTCGACTCCGAATTTGGCCGCACCACCGATCCCGTGCGCATGTACATGCGCGAAATGGGCACGGTCGAGCTGCTTACGCGCGAAGGCGAAATCGAGATCGCCAAGCGCATCGAAGACGGCCTGAAGCACATGGTGATGGCCATCTCCGCGTGCCCGACCACGATCGCCGACATCCTCGCGATGGCCGAGCGCGTCGCCAATGACGAAGTGCGCATCGACGAACTCGTCGACGGTCTGATCGACGCCGACGCGGAAGACGCCGACGGCTTCTCCGCCCAGGAAGCGGAAGCGATCGAGAACGAAGACGAGGAAGCCGAGGAAGAGGACGAAGAGGACGAGGAAGAGGACGACGGCTCGGCGCAAGCCACCGCCAACGCCGCGCAACTCGAAGCGCTGCGGCGCGCGTCGCTCGAAAAATTCGCGTTGATCAGCGAATGGTTCGACAAGATGCGTCGCGCGTTCGAGAAGGAAGGCTACAAGTCCAAGTCGTACCTGAAGGCGCAGGAAACCATCCAGAACGAGCTGATGACGATCCGCTTCACCGCGCGTACCGTCGAGCGTCTGTGTGACACGTTGCGCGCGCAGGTCGATGAAGTGCGCCAGGTCGAGCGTCAGATCCTGCATACCGTAGTCGACAAGTGCGGCATGCCGCGCGCGGAATTCATCGCGCGTTTCCCGGGCAGCGAGACGGACCTCGAATGGGCCGACAAGATCGTAGCCGAGGGGCATGTATATAGCGCGATCCTCACGCGCAACATTCCGGCGATTCGCGAACAGCAGCAGCGTCTGCTCGATCTGCAGGCGCGCGTGGTGCTGCCGCTGAAGGACCTGAAGGAAACCAACCGTCAGATGGCGGCCGGCGAACTGAAGGCGCGTCAGGCGAAGCGCGAGATGACCGAGGCCAACCTGCGTCTCGTGATCTCGATCGCGAAGAAGTACACGAACCGCGGTCTGCAGTTCCTCGACCTGATTCAGGAAGGCAACATTGGCCTGATGAAGGCGGTGGACAAATTCGAATACCGTCGTGGCTACAAGTTTTCCACGTATGCGACGTGGTGGATTCGCCAAGCCATTACGCGTTCGATCGCCGACCAAGCGCGCACGATCCGGATTCCGGTTCACATGATCGAAACGATCAACAAGATGAACCGCATCTCGCGTCAGATCCTGCAGGAAACCGGTCTCGAGCCGGATCCGGCAACGCTGGCCGAGAAGATGGAAATGCCGGAAGACAAGATCCGCAAGATCATGAAGATCGCGAAGGAGCCGATCTCGATGGAAACGCCGATCGGCGACGACGACGATTCGCATCTGGGCGACTTCATCGAAGATACGAACACGGTCGCCCCGGCGGATGCGGCGTTGCACGCGAGCATGCGCGACGTCGTGAAGGATGTGCTCGACTCGCTCACGCCGCGCGAAGCGAAGGTGTTGCGCATGCGTTTCGGTATCGAGATGAGCACCGATCACACGCTCGAAGAAGTCGGTAAGCAGTTCGACGTGACGCGTGAGCGGATTCGTCAGATCGAGGCGAAGGCGCTGCGCAAGCTGCGTCATCCGAGCCGTTCGGACAAGCTGAAGTCGTTCCTCGAAGGCAATTGACGTCGACGGCCGCGGCTCGCCGCAAATGATGCGATTAAAGGGGCCTCCCGGTCGTTTCGCGGAAGCGAAGCGGTTGCGGAGGCCCCTTTTTCGTGTAGTATGTCGGCCAATCGACGAAACGGGCCCGGCCTTCACGACCGGGTCTTTTTCTTGGGCTGGACGCCGTGTTGGTTGCAGGCAGTGGACTCATAATCCACCTCCGAAAGGACATCGTGGGTTCGAACCCCACCCGGCCCACCAAAGTATTGAAGAAAGGGTTCCGAATTCCGGAACCCTTTTTTGTTTTTGGGCGGCCTTCGGCTGCCTGTGTTTCGCGACACTCATTGGCATGTCGCTTGCTCTGACTCGGCTTCCACGCCCATCCAATAACGAGAACGATCATGCGAACCGACCACAGCGCAGCCGAGTTAATCCCGCCCCAACCCCTGCCAGCCGCGTCGCCCGCGTCGCTCGATGACGCCAACGAAGACCCGCCGCAGCCATCAGTGCGAGCACTGACGCGGGTCGCATTCTGCTTCGCGTGGCTATTCGGGCTGGAGCCGTTCCTCACGGCTTCGTCGGATGAGGTGGGGGATTCGCGCTTCGAACGTCACTGAGGCGTCGGGCGTTGCAATTTCGGTTTCGAGCCAACGCAACTTCTACAGGCGCCGCCGCCGGCGAGCTTGCCAGCGATCGCAGGAATAGCCGTTGCGCATCCAACGTAGGGAGAAGTTCCCGTCCACGTGGAGGCCGTCATGCAAACCGACCCAACCATCGATCCCGTCGCGCCTCCGAATCAGCCGCTCGAAGAATCCGACGGCCAGCCGCGTCCATTGCCCGACACGCCGCCCGATACCGACCCGCTCGCTCCGGGTTCCTCGCCCGAGGACGAGGAGGCGCTCGAGCGCGCTCCCCGCAAGCCATAAGCGCCGATCGCGCGTAATCAGGGAAACTCCGTGTAAATGCGGGTGCCGCCCGGCCGTTAATTGAATGTGGAAGGCCTGTTGATGCACGCCGTCCGCTTTCAGCGCGGGTCTTATCACGCGGCGGCCGGCGCCGCAATTCACCTCCGGGCAATGCCCGTGCTGAAGGCTTTTTCGAGTGATCGCGAGCGCATCTTTAGAGACGTGACAGAGGGGGCTTGCTAAAGCGTGAAATCAGAAGCCCGCCGCAATGGCGGTGTCTCAATAGTGAATGCTGATTCGACGCGACAGGCTGAGACCGTTGTGCTGCCAAGGAGTGGCAGCAACTGCTTACGTTGGCCAATAAAGACCAGGTGAATAGGCGGTCTTGTCGATTCGACGAGTTAATCGTGCTCGCTCGAAACGATTAATTGCCACATGAGCCAGGAAGACTGCATTAACCTCATTAAGTTCCCTTCAGCTCAAAGTAAATTTTAAAACAACGCGGAAAACCGTCATTCGAGCCATTCGATTACCAGAAATATCGACTGCTTTTTCGTCGATTTGCTCCGACCCGATTACGTCGCGCGTATTAAAACACTGTTGCAAACGCACAACTTCGAATATTGGCGCGTTGCAAATTCGTTTTGATTGGGGCTGGCGATCGGGCACTTAGATCTTGCGATAAACGTCGGAAAAACAAGAAGTTATCCCCATCGGCTCCAACATTGTTGCGAAATTCGAAAAACCCTGTTGCGTGAATTGTCGGCGTCGATACCAGGGTGTCCCCCTACACTCACGCTTCGCTTCAAGGGTGCCCGGTCGATCCGAACGGGTCGGCCAAGCGGGCGGCGGCAGATGCGATGCATCGGCTGCTGAGGCAGGTCCTGCTCCCCGTATAAATTTTTCGAATTGGAGTTCCCATGAAAAAGAGTCTCATCGTCGTTGCGGCTGCCGCATCGTTCGCTTCGGTCGCTCACGCACAAAGCAGCGTGACCCTGTACGGTCTGATCGACGCAGGTCTGACCTACACCAGCAACGTTGCTGGCAGCTCCAAGTGGGCAGCAAATAGCGGCGGCATCGACCAGAGCCGCTTCGGCCTGCGTGGCTCGGAAGATCTGGGCGGCGGTCTGAAGGCAATCTTCACGTTGGAAAGCGGCTTCAACATCAACAACGGCCAGTTCGCTAACAACAAGGGCATGTTCAACCGTCAGGCCTTCGTCGGTCTGTCGAGCGCGCAATTCGGTACGGTCACGCTGGGTCGCCAGTACGACGCAGCGCAGGACTACCTTGCACCGCTGACCGCAACGGGCAGCTGGGGCGGCACGAACTTCGCGCACCCGTTCAACAACGACAACCTGAGCACCAACGGTGGTCTGTCGGTCAACAACTCGGTCAAGTACTCGAGCGCTAACTACGCTGGCTTCACGTTCGGCGGCACGTACGGCTTCTCGAACCAGGCTGGTAACTTCGCAAACAACCGCCAGTACAGCTTGGGCGCTGCATACCAGTGGCAAGGCCTGCACCTCGGTGCTGCGTACGTACAGCAAAACAACCCGGCTGCTAACACGAGCGGCGCATCGGACGGCGTCGTGGCGAACACCGCGGGCGTCCTGACGGGCAACTTCCGTCAGCGTCAGTTCGGCGCAGGCGCTTCGTACGGCTTCGGCCCGGCGCTGGTCGGCGTGGCCTGGACGCAATCGCGCATCGACAACCTGGTTGGTGCTGCAGCTGGTCAGCGTCAAGGCCACACCAACAACTACGAAATCAACGGCAAGTACAACGTGACCCCGGCGATGGCTCTCGGCGTTGCGTACACGTTCACCGACGCACGCGGCTACGGCATCAACGCCGACGGTAACGACATGAAGACCCGTTACCACCAGATCGGCCTGCAGGCTGACTACTCGCTGTCGCGTCGCACCGACGTCTACGCTCAGGCTGTGTATCAGCACGCAATGGGCGACGGCGGCGTGGCTTCGATCTACAGCGGCGACAACACGGTTCCGACCTCGTCGTCGAAGAACCAGACGGCTGCTACGGTCGGTCTGCGTCACCGCTTCTAAGCTTCAGCAGAAGCTGCCTGTAGTACAGAAAGGTGCCGTTCGCGGCACCTTTTTTTATGCGCGCGGCAAACCGGTAAGCCGGTTTCCGTATGCGAGCCAAAAAACGGGCGTCCCTGGGAACGCCCGTTTTGCCATTACGACCCGGAGACCTAGAAAATCGTCCGCAGACCGAGCGCAACGCCGGTCTGGTTGTTGCGGCCCGGCAGTTCGACCGAGGCCGCGCCAGACACCTTGTCGAAATCGACGGTGCCGTACACCTCGGCACGCTTCGACAGCGCGTACTCGGCCAACCCGACGAACGTGTAGCGATAGCCGCTGCCGACCTGACCATTGCCGATCGCCGCGTTCGACATGTGGTCGTAGTACGCGGCGCCCGTCAGCGTCAGCGCGCGCGTGGCCTGCCACGTGACGCCGGCGAACGGTCCATTGTCGATGCGGCCCGAGCCCTTGACGATATCGACGCCCGGCACGAGCGTCTGCTGCGCGAGCGCGCTGTCGACGAAGCCGGTGTCGTCCTTCGAATGCAGGTAGCCGACGTACAGCTTCGTCGAACTGAACGCATACACCGCGTTCGCGTTGAAGATGGTCTGCTTGTGATTGCTGTTGTCGCTGTTCTGCTGCATGCCGGCCGCGACCGACAACGGACCCGCCACGTACGACAGCGTGAAGCCGTACATGTTGCCCGCGCCGAGATGGCCCGGCACCTGGCCCGAGAAGCCGCCCTCGCCGGTCGATTGCGAGTTCGTACCGAACGAGTACATCGCGGCCACCGTCAGACCTTTGAACGTGCCCGTGTATTTGACCGCGTTATCCGCGTACAGCCCCGCGCCGAGCGCGCCAGGCAGCCACGAGTTCTCGTTGTAGTTGCCGACCGTGAGCGGGTCGTAGGTGTCGCCGAGCAGGTCGAACAGCGGCGTCTTCTGGCGACCGAGCGTCAGCGTGCCGTACTGACTGCTGACGCCGACGTATGCGTTGCGATTGAAAATGCGCTGGCTATCCGAGGCCGAGCCGTTCTGCAGGTTGATACCGCTTTCCAGATCAAAGATCGCCTTCAGGCCGCCGCCGAGATCTTCCGAGCCGCGCAGACCCCAGCGGCTGTTGGTGATCGCGCCGTTGGTCATGTACAGACGGTCGTCGTTTTTGGCGTTGGAGTTCGTCAGATAGCGCACGCTGACGTCGGCGACGCCGTACAGCGTGATCGAGCTTTGTGCCGAAGCCTGTTCGGACGTCACGGCAAGCGCGGCGCCGCCGACGAGCGCGGCGGCCTTGATAAAGCGGATGTGTCTCAAGGGATTTCCTGCGTGTGGAGAGAGATTTTCTAGTTCGGCCGCGGCGCGCGCCGAGGGGCGGCGGCGCCGGGCGCGCCGATCATAGACCACGATCCGCGTTGGGCCATCAGGGCTTTGACGCAATAACCTATTGCCATATTTGACGATTGCGTCGGCTCGGATCACAAAAGTTGACTTTCTCCCAGGCAAGCTTCGAGTAGTCTCGAACGAGTTGATGTATCGACACTACTTTTGGAGCGACGCCAGCACGCGCCTGACGCGTGCGCTTTCACGCATGAATAGTCCATCTTCCGAATCCATCGGGACCACGCCGGTCGTTCAGGAATTGACCGACGAGCAATGGCAGCAGGTCGCGCCGCTATTGCCCGAAACCCTGCATGACGGCGTCCCGCGGCGTGGTCGTCCGCCGATCGATATTCGCCACGTGCTCAATAGCGTGATGTGGGTGCTGCACTCGCGTGCGCCGTGGAGCGCGATGCCCGGGCACTACGTGCCGTACCAGACCGCGCATCGCTACTATCTGCGCTGGAAAAGATCGGGCGTGTTGAGCGCGATCATGCTCGCGCTGTTCAAGACCGACGCCGCAATCCAAACGCGCGCGACACGCAAGGGCGGCGTGCGCGCCGGGTAGCCCGCGCCAGCCGCGCCGCTAGATCTGCTCTCGTCCGTACGCACCTAACCGCTCGAGATCGAGCACTTCGATCTGGTTATACGACAGACGCAAAATCCGCAGCTTCTCGAGGTTCTGCAGCGCCTGATTGATGCGCTGCCGCGACACCCCCGCGAGCAGACCGACCTCTTCCTGCGAAATCGCCAATGTGCGGCCCGTGTCCGGATACAGATCCGGGTTGAACAGCTGCGCGAGCGATTGCGCGACGCGAGCGTCCACGTCGAGCAGCCGGCTGTTCTGGATCGACGCGATGAATTCCCCCATCCGGTTGTTCAATTGGCGGATCACGAAACCCGTGAACGGCAGGCTCGCTTCGAGCAGCGCATGGAAAGTCGCGGACGGCACGAACATCACCAGCGACGGCTGGATCGCGGCCACGTCGTACTTGCGCAACTCGCGCTTGATCACGCTGCCTTCGCCGAACCAGCCGCCCGGCGGCACGCCCGACAGCGTGCAGCTGCGGCCCGACGCATTGTAGATAGCGAGCTTGATTAGCCCCGAGTGCACGCCGATCCAATAGTCGGACGGTTGCTGGCGACGCGCGATCCACGCGCCGCCTTCAAAGTGCTCGGCGTGCGCGCTGGCGAGCACCATCGCCTGATGCTCGGCGGCGAGCGCGCGAAACCATGCGCAGGTGGAGAACAGCCGCGCAAGGTCGGCGAGCGCGACGCGTTGCGGCGGGCGGGAGTCGGCGCGGTCGGTGAGAGGAGCGTCGGTCATCGGCGATAAGCGGCTTGGGAGCGGTTCCGGCTGAGCCAGGTCAAGGCGGGACGTCAGTGGCGCCACTCTGTCATTTGAATGACAGACAGTTCATGACGACAATTGCTAGGCTAGGCGCTGGTTATTCATAGAAAACGATCACAACCATCGGCGGCGCGGCTCGCGCCTCAGGAGACGAAGCAATGACACAGCACATGTGCGACGAAGGCCTCGGGCGGCGCGAGGCCAATTATGTCCCGTTGACGCCGATCGATTTCCTCGTGCGCGCAGCGCAAGTGTATGGCGAGCGGCTCGCGATCGTCCACGGGGAGACCCGCCGGAACTGGCGCGAGACCTATGAGCGCGCGCGGCGGCTCGCGAGCGCGCTGCACGGGGCCGGCATCGGCCGCGGCGATACGGTCGCCGCGCTGCTGCCGAACATCCCGGCGATGGTGGAGGCGCACTTCGGCGTGCCGATGGCCGGCGCCGTGCTGAATACGCTGAACACGCGGCTCGACGTCGCGACGCTGCTGTTCATGCTGCGCCACGGGGAGGCGAAGGCACTGATCGTCGATACGGAATATGGCGAGTTCGCGCATCGCGCTGCGCTCGAATTCCCGGAGCTGCGCGTGATCAGCGTGGCCGATGCGCAGCCCGCCGACGCCGCGCAGTTCATCCGCGCGACCGACTACGAGCAGTTCCTGCAAACCGGCGACCCGTCCTACGAGTGGACTCCGCCCACCGACGAATGGGACGCGATCGCGCTGAACTACACGTCGGGCACGACCGGTGACCCGAAGGGCGTCGTCTACCATCACCGTGGCGCGTATCTGAACGCGCTGAGCAATATTCTCGAATGGGATATGCCGAAGCATGCGGTCTATCTGTGGACGCTGCCGATGTTTCACTGCAACGGCTGGTGCTTTCCGTGGACCGTGGCCGCGCGCGCGGGCGTCAACGTCTGTCTGCGCAAGTTCGACGCGAAGACGGTGTTCGAGCTGATTCGCCGCGAGCGCATCACGCACTACTGCGGAGCGCCGATCGTACAGAGTTCGCTCGCGAACGCGCCGGCCGAATGGCGCGAGGGCATTACGCATCGCGTGTCGACGATGGTCGCGGGTGCCGCGCCGCCGCCCGCAGTGATCGCGAAGATGAAGCAGATCGGCTTCGATCTGACGCACGTGTACGGGCTCACCGAAACCTACGGGCCGGCGGCCGTCTGCGCGAAGCAACAGGAGTGGGACGCGCTCGACGAGCAAATCAGCGCCGACCTGACCGCACGCCAGGGCGTGCGGTATCACCTGCAGGCGGCGGTCGCGGTGCTCGATGCGGACACGCTCGCGCCGGTGCCGGACGACGGCGAAACGATCGGCGAGATCATGTTTCGCGGCAACATCTGCATGAAGGGCTATCTGAAGAACGAGCGCGCGACCGAAGCCGCTTTCAAAGGCGGCTGGTTCCACACCGGCGATCTTGGCGTGCGCACGGCCGACGGCTATATCCGCATCCGCGACCGCAGCAAGGACATCATCATTTCGGGTGGCGAGAACATTTCGAGCATCGAGGTCGAGGACACGCTGTACCGGCATCCGGCGGTGTCGGTGGCGGCGGTGGTCGCGATGGCCGATCCGAAGTGGGGCGAGGTGCCGTGCGCGTTCGTCGAGTTGAAGGAAGGCGCGCAGGCGACCGAGGAGGAAATCATCGCGCACTGCCGGCTGTTCCTGGCCGGCTACAAGTTGCCGAAGGCGGTGCGCTTTGGCGAGTTGCCGAAAACCTCGACGGGGAAGATCCAGAAGTTCGAGTTGCGCGCGCGGATCAAGGCGGAGGGGAAGGCGTAACGCGTCGCGACTACCGCTGTCTCACGGCGGCGCGCACCGAGTCACGTCGGCGCGCGCCGTTTCATGCTGAGGTCAAATCCCCACCTTGTGCGCGTTCAGAATCAGCCGCAGGCCCAGCGCGGTGACCGCGCTCGCGGCGATGCGGTCGATCCACGCCTTCCAGCGCAGATAGATTTCGCGCGGACGTTGGCTCGAAAAGCACAGAGCGACGATCGTGTACCAGCCCGCTTCGATCGCGAAGATCGCCGGCGGCAGCGCGAAATAGCACCACACCGGCGGATGCTGCGGTAGCAGCGCGGCGAAGATACTGCCGTAATAGACGGCCGTTTTCGGATTGCTGAGCTGCGTGCTCAAGCCGATCCAGAACGACTTGCGCGGATTGACGCCATTGCGGGTTTGCGTTTCGCTGAACGCGAGCGGCTTCGCGGCGCCGCGCCAGATTTTCGACGCCAGATAAATGAGGTAGACGCCGCCGGCCACTTTCAGCCCGACGTAGAGCCATTCGACCGTCGCGAGCAGCGTATAGAGCCCGAGCAGCGCGATGCCGCTAAAAAACACACCACCGATGCCCATGCCGAGCGCCGTGGCGAGACCGTCGCCGCGCGACAGACCGATCGCGTTGCGCGCGACGATGACGAAGCTGGGCCCCGGACTCATCGCGCCCAATAGCAGCGCGGCGAGGATCGTGAGGATGGCGGTCGAGGCGGGCATGGTCGTGTCTCCTGATGTCGGGCCGATGCCAGATGTTCTGGCGAATCCCGAGTTTCGCATTGTCCGCCAATCGGATGGTGGAAGCCACGATTACCGAAAACTCGGAAGTACCGCAATCAGTACAATTAGAAAAACTTCTTTGCTGCGGCCAAAATACATCGAATGCTAGAATCGCTTTCGATAATGTTCCCTCGCCACGACGAGGCGACGCACGAAGCGAAACACGGGCGCAATTCGAGCCCCCTTCGATTCTTCGAGTAGCCGATTCGCTTGATCCCAGCGCTTTAATCCAGACTCTGACAGGCATCAGTTGCAAATGCGGGTTTTTACGCATTTGCAGGGATCGCGTGAATTCGTCGAATTGCATTCGTTCAAATTGAATTAAGCACGAGCCTCGCGTTGCTATGCGAGTTGCCAGTTTGTCTAATGCCAGCAAGAGCTGCGACACCAATACGTTATGAAACAACGAGAAGGACAACAACGACTGTTCGAACGCGACGAGAACCTGCGCGAGCGCATGATCGCGTGGATCCGCCGACGCATGGACGACCACAACATCACCCTCGAAGCACTGGCCGAATCGCTCGAAGCCGATGCGAACGCCGTGGCCGCGGTGCAGTATCGCGACGCGTTCGGCAACACGTGGGACGGTCACGGCGATAAACCGGCGTGGCTCGCGCGCGCGATTCACGCCGGACAGAGCATCGATCACTTCCGCTGCTGAGCGCGCGCAGCCGCACCGCGAAACGCCCGCGCGAAAAAAAGCCCGCGCGAGGCGGGCTCGATTTTTACTGCTCGGCGCTTCGCGACGAATCGCGCATCACAGGTCGAAAAACACGGTTTCCTTGTCGCCCTGCATGTGGATGTCGAAGCGATACACGTTGGCCGTCCCGGCAACGCGGCGCGCGATCAGCGTGCCACGGCGCTCGGCCGGCACCGACGCCAGCACGGCGTCCTGCTCGTTCGCCTGCGCTTCGTCCTCGAAATAGATGCGCGTGAACGTGTGCAGCAGCATGCCGCGCATCGTCAGGATCACGTCGATGTACGGCGCTTCGTCGGGGTTCGCGCGGCCCGGCTTCACCGTTTCGACGATAAAGCGCTTATGCGGGTCCGTACCGGTGCCGACGCGCGCAAAGCCGTGAAAACCGGTCTTCAGGATCTCGTCGCGCGATTCCGGATAGTGGCCGTTCGAGTCGACTTGCGACATTTCGATCATCGCGTCGCCGACTACCTTGCCGTCGCCGTCGAACACCTGACCGACGATCGTGATGTGCTCGCCAGCCGCTTCCATCTCGGCCAGAACGTTGGTGAACAGGCTCTTGTAGTCGAAGTCGTATTGCTGCGGGACAAGACCGTAGGCGAAGTACGGACCAACGGTTTGCGAAGGCGTTTGCTTGAGAGTCGTCATGGCTTAGCGCTCCATCGGGGTTTCGTTCGGGCCGCGCAGCACGATGTCGAAATCGTAGCCGAGCGCATAGGCCTCTTGCGTAGTGTCGAGCGAGAACTTCGAGATCATGCGCTCACGGGCGCTCTCCGGCGTGCCCTGGTAGATCGGGTCGAACGCGAGCAGCGGATCGCCGGGGAAGTACATCTGCGTGACGAGACGCGAGCCGAAGTGGTCGCCGAACAGCGAGAAGTGGATGTGCTGCGGACGCCATGCGTTCGGATGGTTGCCCCACGGATACGCGCCCGGCTTGATGGTCAGGAAGCGATAACGGCCTTCGTTGTCAGTGATGCAGCGGCCCGCGCCGAGGAAGTTCGGATCGAGCGGCGCGTCGTGCTGGTCGGCTTTGTGCACATAGCGGCCCGCGGCGTTCGCCTGCCAGATTTCCACGAGCGTGTTGCGCACCGGACGGCCGCCTTCGTCGAGCACGCGGCCCGTCACGATGATGCGCTCGCCGAGCGGTTCGCCATTGCGCACCGCGTTGCGGGTGAGGTCGTTGTCGAGCGCGTCGAGGTCGTCGGTGCCGTAGACCGGCACGCGCTGGTCGCGCAGACGTTCTTTCAGCGGAATCAGCGGACGGGTCGGGCCGCGCTTGACCGACGAACCGTACGGCGGATAGATGTACTCGGGATGGGACGCGAAATCTCGCGGGGAAAGAATTGAATCTTCCATGAAGTGTCTCCGTTGGAGGAATCGGGGGATGCGGCGTTATGACTCGCACTTTATACAAAGCAGGCGGTTATGAAAAATGACGTTTTTGCCCGTTTCGTATAACCTTTCGTTATGCAACGCAGTCTCGCGGATAGCCGCGTCAAATTTCGTCATCTCCAGTGCTTTCTGGCCGTCGCGCAGTTCGGCAGCGTCCAGCGGGCGGCGGACAGTCTGTCGATCACGCAGCCGGCGGTATCGAAGACCGTCGCCGAGCTGGAAACCATTCTCGGCGTGAAGCTGTTCGAGCGCGGCCGTCACGGCGCGGTGCCGACGCGCGAGGGGCAGCTTTTCATGCCGCACGCAAGCGCCTGCGTGAGCGCGCTGCGCCAGGGCGTCGATCTGCTCGCGCGCGACGAGGGCGCGGCCGCCGCGACGCTCGAAGTCGGCGTGCTGCCCACCGTCGCCGCGGCGCTGATACCGCCCGTGCTGAAACAGTTCTCGACGCAGTGGCCGCGCGTGATCGTGCGCCTCGCGACCGGCGCAAATCCGGAATTGCTCGAACGCCTGAAAGCGGGCTCGATCGAATTCGCGATCGGCCGCCTCGCGGACCCCGAGCGGATGGTCGGCCTGAGCTTCGAGCAACTGTTTACCGAGCCGCTGATCGCGGTCGTGCGCGCCGGGCATCCGCTCGCGCAGGGAACGGCCTTGCCGGCCACGTCGCTGGACGATTTTCCGATCGTGCTGCCGCCGTTCGGCACGCTGATCCGCCAGTCGACCGAAAGCCTGCTGAGCGCGTGGGGCGTGGCGCCGTTGTCGGGGTTCGTCGAGGTGTTGTCGGTATCGACGGGGCGTGCGCTGACGCTCGAAAACGGCGCGGTGTGGTTCGTGCCGCAAAGCGCGGTCGAATACGAACTCGCGCACGGCATGCTGGTGCGCTTGCCGTTGCCGTTTGCGGGCACCGGCGAGCCGGTGGGGCTGATCCGTCGCTCGGATACGCAGCCGTCGGCGGTGGGGCGCGCGTTCATCGAGGCGGTGCGCGAGGTCGCGCGGGGCAGAATGGCGGCGGTGTCGGGCAAGGATGCGGGCAAAAACACCGCTAAAACCGGCGGCAAAACGGTGCGCAAAAGCGGCCCGGGCGACGCGCCGCTCGAGTGATCCGGCGGCCTGCCGCACGTATGCCCCCGCGCGCCCATCGGCATGCCGGTCGATGGATGAACCATCCAGTACAAAATGACGGTTGCGAATGCCCCGCGACCCGGTGTAAAAACACGGTGCGAAAGCCGCCGCAGCCCGTTTTTTTCGCGGCACACCGCGTGCAAGCCACGAGCGGGCGAGCGTCACGCAGACCACGCGAACGGCCGGAACGGTTCGCGCCGAATCCCGGAACGACCGGCCGCCGCATCGAAAGACCGTACAAGGAGATTGCCATGCCCAGCGACTTGCCCACTCCCGAGGCCGCGCAGCACGCCGTAATGGCGCCGGAGCACAATCCGCTCGGCACGGCCGGCCTCGAATTCGTCGAGTTCGCCGCCCGCGATCCGCAAGCGCTCGGCGAGACCTTCAAGCGGCTCGGCTTCAAGGCGATTGCGCGTCATATCAGCAAGGACGTGACGCTGTACCGTCAGGGCGAGATGAATTTCCTGATCAACGCGGAGCCCGATTCGTTCGCGGCGCGCTACGCGGAGGAATACGGGGTCGGCATCTGCGCGATCGGGATTCGGGTCGCCAACGCGCAGCGCGCGTTCGAACGCGCGGTGGAACTCGGCGCGTGGGAGTTCGAGGGCGAACGTCTCGGTGCCGGCGAACTGCTGATTCCGGCGATTCAAGGCATCGGCGATTCGCACATCTATTTCGTCGATCGCTGGCGCGGGCGCGGCGGCCAGCGCGGCGGCCTCGGCGACATCTCGATCTTCGACATCGACTTCCGCCCCATCGAAATCGACACGGCCGAGGCCGATCTGAGTCACGCGGGCAGCGGCCTGATCGCGGTCGACCATTTGACGCAAACCGTGGGCGAAGGCCGCATGCAGGAGTGGATCGACTTCTATCGCGACCTGCTGAATTTCCGCGAGATTCACGAGTTGCACGCGAATTGGCACGTGTCGGCGGAATCGCGCGTGATGGTGTCGCCGTGCGGCGCGATCCGCGTACCGCTGTACGAGGAAGGCACGCGCCGGACCAACCTGATGCACGAGTATCTGCCCGATCATCCGGGCGAAGGCGTGCAGCACATCGCGCTCGCTACCGACGACATCTTCGCGTGCGTCGAGCGTCTGCTCGCGAACGGCGTCGAATTCGTCGAGCCGCCGCCGCGCTACTACGAGCAGCTCGATGCGCGCTTGCCGGGCCACGGGCTCGATGTCGAGCGGCTGCGGCGCACGCACGTGCTCGTGGATGGCGAGATCGGCGCGGACGGCGTGCCGCTGCTGTTTTTCCAGACCTTCGTGCGCCGTCGCGCTGGCGAGATCTTCTTCGAGATCGTGCAACGCCAGGGACATCATGGCTTCGGCGAAGGCAACCTGGCTGCATTGGCGCAGGCGCGCGCCGGCAACTGAGTTTCACACGGTCGCATGTGTGATTGATCCAATCACGCATGCGACCGGTGTTTTCCTCACGCCCCCTCGGGCCGCTCCGCCAACTCCGGATAAATCGCACCGTACGCGGCCGCTTCGCGCAGCAGCCACTCGCGGAAATTCGCGAGCGGTTTGCCGTGGCTCAACTCCGTTGGGTACACGAGGTAATACGCGGCGTCGGCGATGGCGGGTCCGTCGAACGGAATCACGAGACCGAACTGCTGCAACTGCGTGTCGACGAAAAAGCGCGGCACCAGCGCAATGCCGAGTCCGGCCGCGGCTGCGCTGATCAGCATCGTGTGCAGTTCATAGCGCACGCCTTGCATCGTGCGGTTGTCGTCGACGCCGAAATTCGCGAACCAGGTTGCCCAGCCATCGGGTCGCGTCGTCGAATGCAGCAGCGGATAGTTGAGCAGTTCGGCGACATTGCGGATCGGCCGCTTCAGCAGACTCGCCGCGCAGACCGGCACGACTTCCTCGCTGAACAGAAAATCGGCCGATGTACCCGGCCACGTCGGCTTGCCGTAGTGAATCGCCGCTTCGAAATGCGTGTCGGCGAAAGGGAACGTCGCGGTACGCACGCCCATGTTCACGCGCACGTCCGGGTATCGTTCATTGAATGTGGCCATGCGCGGAATCAGCCATTGCGATGCGAACGTCGGCAATACCGCGAGTTCCAGATAACCGCCGCCGCTGCCGTGCGCGATGATCGACAACGTGTCGCGATCGAGGTGTTCGAGCGAGCGTCGCACCTGCGCGCTGTAGACCTTGCCCGCGCGTGTCAGCACCACGCGTTGCTTGACGCGCACGAACAGCCGCACGCCGAGATTGCTTTCGAGCGTATTGATCTGTCGTGACACCGCGCTTTCGGTCAGGAACAGCTCGCGCGCCGCATGCGTGAAGCTCTCGTGCCGCGCCGCGGCTTCGAACGCGAGCAGCGCGCCCATGTTGGGAATCTTGAACTTTCGCACCTTAATTCCAAAAACGCATCAAGTGGCGATTTTATCTCGCTTTACGGGGGCGGAGCGGATTTTGAATAATCTCGCCCGTCATGAGCGCTTCTGGGGGCGCTCAGCGTATAGCGTGGAGAAGCCGGATGCGAAACTCGAAGAATGCGAACGTCGAACAACTGCTGGTGAAACTGCTGGGCGCGGAGAAAACCGCGCGCCTGTTTGCGACGCTGAATCATCCGCATGTGTTGAACGAGTGGGAAAGCGGCGGCGTCACGCGTGCGGAACTCGCGCAGGCGATGAACATGGCGCTGTTCGACGATCTGCTCGCGCGCTCGGAAAACGGCCGCCGCTATACGGAGGAAACCGTCGCCGCCGGCGGCAGCGTGTACTTCGATCATGGCGCGCTGCGCACCGTGCGCTGGCCGCACAGCGGCGCACTGCCACCCGGCGAGGCCGCGTTCGCGCGCATCCTGCGGCCGCTCGGCTTTCGGATCAACGGCCGTTATCCGCTCGATCGGCTCGGCATGACCGGCCGCGCGTGGGCGCATGACGACGCGCCCGACGAGATCGCGCAGTTCTTCGTCAGTGAACTGCACCCGGAACGTTTTTCCGCGGCGTTCCAGCAGGCGGTGACGAACGTGACCGGTGCATCGCGCGATCCGTTGACGCCGCGCGCTAATGGCCTGTTGTGGGAACTCGAACGCGACGGCGTGCTGCCGATGGATGCGGCGCAAGAGTTGCTACCGGTAATAGTCGGTGCGTTCGCGCGTCAGCACGAGATGCCACGCGAAGCCGACTACGAAGTATTGTTGAAGGAATCGGCGGAGATGGCGTGGATCGCGACCGAAGGTAACGCGTTCAATCACGCGACCGACCGCGTCGCGGATGTATTCAAGCTGTCGGACGAAGAGAAGGCGAAGGGCCGGCCGATGAAGCCGGAAGTCGAGCATTCGCGTTCCGGGCGCGTGTTCCAGACCGCGTATCGCGCGGATCTCGTGCAGCGCGAATTTCGCGCGGCCGACGGCAGTGTCGTCATGCGCGACGTGCCGGGCTCTTTCTACGAATTCATCACGCGCAAGCGCAGTTTCGATCAGGACACGCGCCGCTGGGAAACGGACCTGCGTTTCGACGCGGGCAACGCGCAGGGCATCTTCCGGATGACCGCAAGCCAGGCTGCCTGAGCGCATACGACGGCGCGAGCGCCGGCATCGCAGACGAGGAGCGCAGTGGGGACGTCATTGTCATTGGATGAAGAGCGCGGCGTCGGCGAGCGCGGCGCTTCGAATGAACCGCATGTCGCCAGGCCTTTCGCGGGCAGCGCCGCGGTATTGCACGCGCTCGAAAGCGACCTGCGCCAGCATGTGCGCGGCGAAGTGCGCTTCGATCAGGGTTCCAAAGCACTGTATGCGTCGGATGCGTCGAACTATCGGCAAATCCCGCTCGGTGTGGTGGTGCCGGCCGATCTCGACGATCTGCTCGCGACACTCGCCGCATGCCGTCGCAACGACGTGCCGTTCCTCGCGCGCGGCGGCGGCACGTCGCAGAACGGCCAGTGCGTGAACGTCGCGGTCGTCGCCGATGCGAGCAAGTATCTGAACCGCGTCGTCTCGATCGATCCGCTGGCGGGCGTCGCGATCGTCGAGCCGGGCGTCGTGTGCGACTCGTTGCGCGATGCCGCCGAACAGCACGGTCTCACGTTCGCGCCCGATCCCGCCACGCATAGCCGCTGCACGCTAGGCGGCATGATTGCGAACAACTCGTGCGGCGCGCATTCGGTGATGGCCGGCAAGACCGTCGAGAACATCGAGGCGCTCGAAATCGCCACCTTCGACGGCGCGCGTTTCTGGGTCGGCCCGACCTCCGAAGAAGAACTCGAACGCATCATCGCGGCGGGTGGTCGTCAAGGCGAAATCTATGCGGCGCTCAAGCAACTGCGCGACACCTACGCGGAACGGATTCGCGCGAAGTTCCCGCGGATCAAGCGGCGCGTGTCGGGCTTCAATCTCGATCAACTGCTGCCGGAAAACGGCTTCAACGTCGCGCGTGCGCTGGTTGGCAGCGAAGGCACCTGCGCGGTCACGTTGCAGGCCAAAGTGAGGCTCGTGAAGAGTCCGGCGAGGCGCGTGATCGTCGTGGTCGGCTTTACCGACATTTATACGGCGGCGGACGCCGTGCCGCATTTCATGCGCTGCGGGCCGATCGCAGTCGAGGGACTCGACCGCGCGATCATTCGCGGCTTGCAGGCGCGCGGTCTGAAGAAGGATGAGATCGCACTGCTGCCCGAAGGCGATGCGTGGGTCGTGCTCGAATTCGGCGCGGACACCCAGCATGAAGGACTGCAGCAGGCGCGCGACGCCGCCGCGTATTTTCAGTCGGGCGCGGCGGGTCCGGATATCTCGACGGTGCTCGTCGAAGATCGCGCATTGCAGGCGAAGGTGTGGTCGATTCGTGAGACCGGCGCGTCGGCGGTTGCGTTATCGGTGGATCGCGACAAGCCCGATCCGGTGGTCGGGTGGGAAGACGCCGCGGTCGATCCGCTGCGGCTCGGCGATTATCTGCGCGCGTTTCAGGCGCTCGTCGATCGCTATGGCTACGAGACGAGCCTGTACGGCCATTTCGGCGACGGCTGCGTGCACGCGCGCATCACGTTCGATCTGCGCAGCGCGGAAGGTATCGCGACGTGGCGCGGGTTCTTGCGCGAAGCGGCGGAACTGGTGGTCGAATTCGGCGGCTCGCTGTCGGGCGAACACGGCGATGGCCAGGCGAAGGCCGAGTTTCTGCCGATCATGTACGGCCCTGAACTGATGCAGGCAATGGAGCAATTCAAGGCGATCTGGGACCCCGCGAATCGTTTGAATCCGGGCAAGGTCGTGCATGCATACCGCGCCGACGAAAACCTGCGCACGGGTCCCGCGTACAAGCCGGTAACGCTGCATACGAAGCTCGCGTTCGCGAGCCAGGAAGGCGACGGCTTTCAGCGTGCGATCGAACGCTGCATCGGCATGGGCAAATGCCGCTCGCTCGAAGGCGGCACGATGTGTCCGAGCTATCGCGGCACGCGTGAGGAAAAGTACTCGACGCGCGGGCGCGCGCATCTGTTCTGGGAAATGCTGCAAGGCGACGTGATCGCCGATGGCTGGAACAGCCGCGAAGTGAAAGATGCGCTCGATACCTGCCTTGCATGCAAGGGCTGCAAATCCGATTGCCCGACGCATACGGACATGGCGTCGTACAAGGCGGAGTTCCTTTCTCACTACTATGAGAACAATCGGCGGCCGCGTCAGGCGCTGTTCATGGGGCGGATCGGCGAATGGGCGCCGTGGGCCGCGCGTTTTTCCCGCGTGACCAATTTTCTGACGACGGCGCCCGGTTTGTCCGCGCTCGGCAAATGGATGGCGGGTGTGGCGCAGACCCGTGCGTTGCCGCGCTTCGCCGCCGCGACTTATAGACGGAGCGCATCGTCGCAAGCATCCGCGATTGATGCGCGCGGCGGCGACGCAAAGAAAGTGATCCTGTGGGTCGACACGTTCAACGACCATTTCACGCCCGAGATCGCGCGGGCCGCAGCTGATGTGCTCGCGCAACTCGGCTGGCACGTGGTGCTGCCGAAGAAGCGTCTGTGCTGCGGGCGTCCGCTATACGACTTCGGTCTGCTCGAACGCGCGCGCGAACTGCTTACGCATATCGTCGACGATCTCGCGGACGACATCGCCGCCGGCGTGCCGCTGGTCGGTCTGGAGCCTGGCTGTCTATCGGTGTTCAAGGACGAGTTGCTGAAACAACTCCCCGATCATGCGTTGGCGAAGAAGCTGTCCGCCCAAACGTATCTGTTCGCCGATTTCGTCGCGCGTCAGCCGTTCGAGTGGCCGACGCTCGCGGCCAACGTGATCGTGCATGGCCATTGTCATCAGAAGGCGCTATTCGGCATGCAGGGCGATGCGGCGCTGCTGAACAAGCTCGGCGTCAGATGGAAGCTGCTCGATACCGGTTGCTGCGGGATGGCGGGATCGTTCGGCTTCAATGTCGAGCATCACGCGTTGTCGGAAAAGATCGGCGAGGACAAGCTATTTCCGTTGGTGCGAGACGCGATGGCGGCGAACGCGGAAACGATCGTGCTGACCAATGGCTTCAGTTGTCGCGAGCAGATCGAGCACGGCACGGGGCGACACGCATTGCATATCGCGCAACTCGCGCAACGCGCGCTGGCTGCGCGCTGAGTACACGCGCGCCGTGCAGGGCGCGCTATTTCTTCGCTGAATCGTTCGCGGCAGGCGGTGTATGCGGAAGGTCCGCATTGGTCGCCATCCACAACACTTCGGCGTCTTCCTCGCTGGTCGACACCGCCGCGTGACCCGTGCGGCTGTCGAAGTAGAGGCTGTCGCCCGCGTTCAGATGCGTCGGCGCGTACAGCTCCGAATAAAGGCACACGCTGCCGCTGATCACGTAGAGAAACTCCTCGCCTTCGTGGCGGCCCCAGTCGTCGAAAGCGTCGAGCGTGTGCGCCGAGATGCGGATGCGAAACGGCAGCATCGCCTTGTGCGCGAGTTCGGTAGCGAGCAACTCCATCTGATAGCCGCGATACGCGTGGCGCTGGCCTTCGCTTTTGCGCGTCAGCGCGCGCCGGCCGCTCGCGCTGACTTTCGGCGTCGAGCCGAACAGTTCGCCGATTTCGATCTTCAGGCCCAGCACGATTTTCTGCAGCACGTCGAAAGTGGGGGACATCAGGCCGTTTTCGATTTTCGACAGTGTCGAGCGGGAGACGCCGCACAGGCGGCTCGCGGTTTCGAGCGTCAGATCCTGCGCCTGACGGGCGGCGCGCACGCGCCGGCCGAGATCGGTGGACGCGGTGTCGGCGGATTTGCTGAGATGGGTGTCCATGAGGCTTGCTGCGGGTCGGGTATGCGCTGAATCGGAGCGAACAATGTTTCCGATCATAACATTTGGCGTGATCGGTGCCGTTGGGCGCCGATTCAGGCGTTCGCGCGCTTTTCTCATCGGAAACGCCGCCGCTTTCCAATCACGTCGACGCGGCGCGCGAACACCTGTGCGCACGCCGTTTTTCACGCGTTGCGATTGAAAAGCTCATTGAGCTGCTTGCCCGCCACCGCGCCGGTGAAGTCGAAGCGGCCATCGGCCAGCGCCTGAGCGGCCTGCATGAAGCCACCCCACGCCGCGCGAGCGAGGCCGCCGCCGACGCTGATCCGCCGCACGCCGAGGGCGGCCACGTCCTGCAACGTCAGCGTCGAGGTCGAGCCGATCAGCAGATTGACGGGCTTCGGCGCGACGGCCGCGACCACTGCTTCGATCTGCTCGGGCGTCTGGATGCCGGGCGCATACAGGCAGTCGGCGCCCGCCGCCGCATAGGCCTTCAGCCGCGCGATCGCATCGTCGAGATCGGGCTTGCCGGCGAGGAAGTTTTCCGCGCGGCCCACCAGCAGCGTATCGCCGCCGTTCTGATCGATCGCACGGCGCGCCGCGCTGAGCCGTTGCACCGCGACGTCGACCGGAAACAGCGGCGCGGCGGGGTTGCCGGACGAGTCCTCGATCGACAGACCCGCGACGCCCGTTGCCACCGCGAGCGCCACGCTCTCGGCGACTTCGTCCGGATCGCGGCCGAAGCCGTTTTCGAAGTCGGCGTTGACCGGCAGATCGGTCGCATCGACGATCGCCCGCAGGTGGGCGAGGATCGTTTCGCGCGGCAAGGTGTTGTCCGCGTGTCCGGTCGACCACGCAAAACCAGAACTGGTGGTGGCGAGCGCCTTGAAGCCGAGCGTATGCAGATAACGGGCGCTGCCCGCGTCCCACGGATTGGGCAGCACGAAACAGCCAGACGAGTGCAGCGCGCGGAAAGCGGCGCGTTTTTCAGCGGCGGTGCGGGGCATCGCGGGTCTCCTTGGAGTGAGGGAGCGCGGCTCCCTCTTTGAGGGGAAAACGTCGGTTCAACTGATGCGTGGGCAAATCGGCATTCACCAGGGGAAAGTCTATGTCCGTATCGAAAGCGCGGCTGATGAAATTGGCTGCGACTTTCACAGGTGGCGCGAATAATTCAAAATGCCGACAGGCGAACAAGCCGGCTCGGAAATGCGAAGGACACTTTCATCAAGGAGGCGCGACATGAACATCGCCACGCAGATGCGGTCGATCCCTGCCCTGTTGTTCCTCACACTCGTTGGCTGCGCCGCGGGCGGCGGGAACGGCGGCGCGCAAACCCATCTGAGTGCGACGCAATGCCAGGACCTGACCGACCTCAGGAACAAGGCGCCGGCCACGCATCAGCGGAGCATGAGCGAACTGACAGCTCTGCAGCAGGCAGGCTACCACCCTGAACGACGCTTTGATCCCGACTATCCGGCGAGTCTCGAACGCGCGCAGCGTCAGGTGAACATGTGGTATCAGACGGAATGCCCGCAAGCACGGTCAGGCTGAATCCGCGGCGGCGTCGGAATTAGCGGTACGTTGTTAGCGCCGCACATAAGTAGAAAAGCGAGCGCATGCGTTGAAAACATGCGCTCGCTTCATATCGGTCAGAAACGGCGAAAACCGCAAAGACTGGAAAGCCGCTAACTCACGAGTCTTTCCTCGCTGCGGATATTCGCAACACGTTCGCGACTCGTTATTGACCGTCCGGATTAACTACCATCGGATGATGGCCTGATTGCGACGATCCGCCCATCGGCGACCCGTAACCCGAGGTATCGGCTTGTCCCTTCCCGTTCATCGCGGCGACGCGTGCCTCGGCCGCCTGAATGTCCGCGGGATACTGCGCATCGAGCGAGATGGCCGGGTTATAGCCATTCTGTTCGAGTTGCTGCAGTTCCGCTTTGACTTCGGCTCGCGTGATCGGCTGTTCCGATTGTGCGAACGACGCGACCGGCGCAGCAGCGATCACGGCCGTAAGCGCAACTGCCTGGATAAGCGATTTCATGATGTTTCCCTCCGTAGTTGTCTATCGGGCGCCGCAGGATGCCGGCGCCATAAAAACAGTCTAGAAGGGTGCGTACTTCGGGAAAACCACTAGTCGACTAATTCAGTATTGCAGAGAACGGCTAGTCGGCGAGCTGTAATCTCGCCGTCGCGGTGTTCGTAAAACACTGGAAAAGCGCCCGTGAATCTGGTCACACACCTTCGCGCACATCGACGCGATAAGTCGTGATTTGCCGGTAAGTATCGCCGGGTCGCACGATCACTTCGTCCAGGCCGCTCATATTGACCTCGTTCGGAAAACCGCCCGCCTCGAGGCACAAGCCGGCGTGCCGTTGATAGCGAACGCCGCCGCGTCCCGGGTTGCCGTTCAACGCGTTGCCCGTGTAAAACTGCAAGCCCCGCTGATCGGTCGCGACGGTCAGTTCGCGTCCGCTCCCGGGATCGTATGCGCAGGCGACTTCGCGCAGCGGCGGCGTGTGGCCGTGGTCGCCGTTTATCGCGTCTGTCGGCGCCTCGCGCAGCACGTAGCAATGATCGAAGCCGCCAGCGCGCGCGAGTTGCGAGTGCGGCCAGTCGAGCCGGCCGCCAATCGGCGCGCTCTGCCGGAAGTCGAATGCGTTGCCCGCGACGTCGGCGAGCTTGCACGGAATCATCGTCGCGTCGACTTCGAAAAAGCGCTCGGCGTCGATCGACAGCACGTGGCCGCGAATGTCGGTGCCCGCGCGCCCGGTCAGGTTGAAGTACGGATGGCTGGTCAGATTGAGTGGCGTCGGCGCGTCGGTGATCGCTT
This sequence comes from Paraburkholderia sp. BR14320, assembly GCF_040948665.1. Classification (NCBI taxonomy): domain Bacteria; kingdom Pseudomonadati; phylum Pseudomonadota; class Betaproteobacteria; order Burkholderiales; family Burkholderiaceae; genus Paraburkholderia; species Paraburkholderia sp. BR14320. The sequence goes on along the minus strand of NZ_JBFPKG010000014.1, from coordinate 22,656 downwards.
CGTAGCCGATCGTCAGTGTGCCGTCGTCGTCGAGCGAATAGCGCACCTGCACCGTCACGTTGCCCGGAAAACCGGCGTCCCCTTCGGGTGACTCCAGGCGCATCAGCAGCGCGCCGTCGTCCTCGGCCACGTCCCACAACGCGCGATGAAAACCGACCGTGCCGCCATGCAGCAGGTTCGGGCCTTCGTTGCGATCCAGCGTGTACTCGATGCCGTCGAGCGCAAAGCGCGCGCCCGCAATCCGGTTCGCCCAGCGGCCGATCAGTCCGCCCATGTAAGTCGAGGCCGCCACGTACTCGGCGGGCGTGTCGTGGCCGAGCAGAATATCGCCGAGACGTCCGGCGCGATCCGGCGCGTGCCACGAAACCAGCGTCGCGCCGAGGTCGCTGATGGCGACTTTCATGCCATGTGCATTACGCAGCGTATAGAGCCGGACTCGATCGCCGCCCTGCAGCGTGCCCCATGGTTCGGAAGAGAGTTGTGCGATGCTGATCATGTGGTCGGTGCGAAGAAAAAATAGAAAAGCATGCTCAGCCAGTGGTTTTCGTCTTCGGGCCTACGCGCTCCTGGTATTCGCGCGGCGTGCAGCCGAGTTCGCGGCGAAAAACCGCGTACATGTATTGCAGCGACGTGAAGCCGCAACGAATCGCGACCTCCGCGCTCGACGCATCGCGTTTCGCGAGCAGCGACTTCGCGACGTCGAGCTTGTGGCGCAGGATCTCCTGATGCACGGTGCATTGCCGCTCGCGCCGGAAATACTCTTCGAGCGACGAACGCGACACGCCCACATAGTCGGCCACCTGCTCGGTGCGGATGCCCTGGCACGCGTACTGGCGAATGAAATGGCGCGCGCGCATCACGTACGGACTCGCGAGCGGCTGATGCCGCGTCGATTCGAGCACGTTGATGCCGACCGGCGGCACCAGAATGCGGCGCCCCGGAAAGCGCGCGCCGTGCAGCATCTGATGCAGGATGTGCGCGGCGGTACGGCCCATTTCCTCGGTCCCCTGTATCACCGACGACAGCGGAATGCGCGTCAGCGTGCGTGTGAGCGGATCGTTGTCGATGCCGATGATCGCGACTTCCTCGGGCACCGGAATGCCCGCGATCAGACATGCCTGGAGCAAATGCCGTGCACGCGCGTCGGTCACCGCGATGATGCCGACCGGCTTCGGCAGTTGCCGCAGCCATGTGGTCAGCTGTTCGATGGCCTGGTTCCAGGAGGGCGCGCTCGTCGACAGACCGCGATAGATCTCGCTATCGATCTGCGCCGCGCTGCGTCCGTCCGCGCTGCGCAGATGCGCGAAGGCGAGTTCGCGCTGTTGCGCCCAACGGTTTTCCTGCGCCTGCGGCAGGCTGTACAGCGCGAAGTTTTCGAGGCCCGCGCCGATCAGATGCGTGTACGCGAGCGACACGAGCTTGCTGTTGTCGGTCGCGATATAGGGTAAATCCGAGGGGTACTGCGTCGGATCTTCATATGACGAACCGACCGCGACCACCGGCAGCGGACAGTCGCGCAGGGCTTCGCCAACGGCGGGATCGTCGAAGTCCGCGATGATGCCGTCGCCGTCGAAGCGCTGGATACCGGCGAGCCGGCAGCGGAAGTCCTCTTCCAGGAAGAGATCCCACGCGACGCGCGTCGACAGCAGGTAGTTGCCGATGCCGGTGATGATCTCGCGATCGTAGACCTTGTTCGCGTTGAACAGCAGCGCGATCCGATGGGTTGTCTGAGGTGCTTGTGGACGGGTCATGGCGGTGTGCGGCGTGCGGACGATGGACCACGCGCCTGTGTCTCCATTGTGTCGGGTGCCTGGGGGCAATCCCGTTTTTAAGCGTCTGGCTATTCTAGGCGTCGAATCGCGCGCCGGCAGTAAACAAACGCGCGGGCGGTAAGAAACATCAAGCGCGCTGCGAAATTTCGCAATTGCCGGCACATCGTGCAAGCGGCAGCATTGCGTCACCTCGTCGGCCTGCACGGCCAAGTCGCGCGGGTCGCAGTGAAGAATGCAAAGAAAACCTTTCATGGGACCCGAGTAGTCGCCTTGCGGCAACTCGGGCCGACCGGAGACGCCGATGTCCTACTTCGAACACATTCCCGAGATTCGATACGAAGGCCCGCAATCGGACAACCCACTCGCGTACCGTCACTACGACAAAACCAGGAAGGTACTCGGCAAAACGCTCGAGGAGCATCTGCGTATCGCCGTGTGCTATTGGCATACGTTCGTATGGCCCGGCGTCGATATCTTCGGTCAGGGCACGTTCCGGCGGCCGTGGCAGCAACCCGGCGACGCAATGGAGCGGGCGCTTCAGAAAGCCGACGCCGCGTTCGAATTCTTCTCGAAGCTCGGCACGCCGTACTACACGTTCCACGATACCGACGTCGCGCCCGAAGGCGCGAGCGTCAAGGAATACAGCGAAAACTTCCTGCGCGTATCCGACTACATCGCGCGCAAGCAGCAGGATACCGGTATCAAATTACTGTGGGGCACCGCGAATCTGTTTTCGCATCCGCGTTACGCGGCCGGCGCCGCGACCAACCCGAATCCGGAGGTGTTCGCCTTTGCGGCGACCCAGGTGCGTCATGCGCTCGACGCGACGCTGCGCCTCGGCGGCGAGAACTACGTGCTGTGGGGCGGACGGGAAGGCTACGACACGCTGCTGAACACCGACCTCGTGCGCGAGCGTGAGCAGTTCGCGCGCTTCCTGCACATGGTGGTCGAGCATAAGCACCAGATCGGTTTCAAGGGCACGCTGCTGATCGAGCCGAAGCCGCAGGAGCCGACCAAGCACCAATACGACTACGACGTCGCGACCGTGCACGGCTTCCTGTTGCAGCATGGTCTCGACAAGGAGATCCGCGTCAACATCGAGGCCAATCACGCGACGCTCGCGGGCCACTCGTTCCATCACGAGATTGCGACCGCGTTTGCGCTCGGCATCTTCGGCAGCGTCGATGCGAATCGCGGCGATCCGCAAAATGGCTGGGATACCGATCAATTCCCGAACAGCGTCGAGGAACTGACGCTGGCCTTCTACGAGATTCTGCGCCACGGCGGCTTTACGACCGGCGGCATGAACTTCGATGCGAAAGTGCGGCGCCAGAGTGTCGATCCTGAAGACCTGTTTTATGGCCACATCGGCGCGATCGATAACCTCGCGCTCGGTCTCGAACGCGCGGCGGTGCTGGTCGAAAACGAGCGCCTCGAGCAGTTCAAGCGGCAACGCTACGCGGGCTGGGATGGCGAGTTCGGCCGCAAGATCCTGTCCGGCGAGTATTCGCTGGCGACGCTCGCGGACGACACACTGGCGCGCGATCTGAATCCGCGGCATGTGAGCGGGCAGCAGGAACAGATGGAAAACATCGTAAATCAGGCGATTTATAGCGGACGTTGAATAAAGATCGCGCGGCCACGCGGACCGCGCGCACCAGCAAGCTGTGGGTTGTCGCTTGTCCGAGTCTGCGGCTCGCAGCGCAGACCGATACGTCCGGTATTCCGGCGATCACTAACGAAGGAGACAAAAATGAAGTTCGCAATGCGTCGTAACGTACTGAGCTCGCTGCTGTGCGGCGCGGTACTCGCCAGCCTGTCGCTCGCCGCGCCGCTCGCGCATGCCAGCAAGGATCATCCGGAAATCGGCTTCTGCATCGACGATCTGCGTGTCGAGCGCTGGTCGCGCGATCGCGACTATTTCGTCGCCGCAGCGGAAAAGCTCGGCGCGAAGGTGTCGGTGCAGTCGGCCGATGCGAGCGAAGAGCGTCAGATCTCGCAGATCGAAAACCTGATCTCGCGCGGCGTCGACGTAATCGTGATCGTGCCGTTCAATTCGAAGACGCTCGGCAACGTGGTGGCCGAAGCACGCAAAGCGGGCATCAAGGTCGTGTCGTATGACCGCCTGATCCTCGACGCCGATATCGACGCATACATCTCGTTCGACAACGAGAAAGTCGGCGAAATGCAGGCGCAGGGCGTCTACGACGTGCGGCCGAAGGGCAACTACTTCCTGCTCGGCGGCGCACCGACCGACAACAACGCGAAGATGCTGCGCCAGGGCCAGCTGAAGGTGCTGCAACCGGCGATCGACAAGGGCGACATCAAGGTCGTCGGCCAGCAGTGGGTGCCGGAGTGGAGCGCATCGACCGCGCTGCGCATCATGGAAGACGCGCTGACCGCGAACAACAACAAGATCGACGCAGTCGTCGCTTCGAACGACGGCACCGCTGGCGGCGCGATCCAGGCACTCGCGGCGCAAGGCCTCGCGGGCAAGGTACCCATCTCGGGCCAGGATGCCGACCTCGCAGCGGTGAAACGCGTGGCGGCCGGCACGCAGACGATGACGGTCTACAAGCCGCTGAAGCTGATCGCGGGCGAAGCGGCCAAGCTGTCGGTCGCGCTGGCGAAGGGTGACAAGCCGGGGTTCAACGCGCAGTACGACAACGGCAAGAAGAAGGTCGATACGGTGCTGCTGCAGCCGACCAAGCTGACGAAGGCGAACCTCGACACCGTCGTAAAGGACGGCTTCTACACGCAACAGCAACTCGCGAGCAAATAACACTGAGACGGGTTTGATGTGAACGCCACGCTCCCGGGCCGTCGCGCCCGGGAGCGTGCTCGAACATCGGCCCAACTTGCAGCGAGGCATAGCGAATGACGCAACCTCTTCTGACGATGCGCGGCATCGTCAAAGCTTTTTCCGGCGTAAAGGCGCTCGACGGCATCGATCTGACCGTATCGCCGGGCGAATGCGTGGGCCTGTGCGGTGAAAACGGCGCGGGCAAATCGACGCTGATGAAGGTGCTATCCGGCGTGTATCCGCACGGAACCTGGGATGGCGAAATCACCTGGGAAGGCGAAACGCTGAAGGCCGCGAGCGTACGCGACACCGAACGCGCGGGCATCATCATCATCCACCAGGAACTGATGCTCGTGCCGGAGCTGTCGGTCGCGGAAAACATCTTTCTCGGCAACGAAATCACGCTGCCGGGCGGCCGCATGAATTACGCGGCGATGTATCAGCGCGCGGACGAACTGCTGCGCGAACTTGGCATCAGCGGCATCAACGCCGCGCAGCCCGTGATGAACTACGGCGGCGGCCATCAGCAGCTGATCGAAATCGCGAAGGCGCTGAACAAGCGCGCGAAGCTGCTGATTCTCGACGAACCGTCGTCCTCGCTGACCGCCTCGGAAATCGCGATCCTGCTCGACATCGTGCGCGATCTGAAACGGCGCGGCATTGCCTGCGTGTACATCTCGCACAAGCTCGACGAAGTCGCGGCAGTCTGCGACACGATCAGCGTGATTCGCGACGGCCGCCATGTCGCCACCGAGCCGATGCGTTCGCTGACGACCGAGCGGATCATCTCGCTGATGGTCGGCCGCGAGATCAAGAACCTGTTTCCGCGCGAGCCGCATCCGATTGGCGACGTGATCTTCGAAGCCCGCAACGTTACGTGTTTCGACGTGACGAATCCGCGCCGCAAGCGCGTGGACGACGTGTCGTTCTCGTTGCGACGCGGTGAGATTCTCGGCGTCGCCGGGCTCGTCGGCGCGGGCCGCACCGAGCTGATGCAGGCGATCTTCGGCGCGTATGCGGGGATCAGCGAGGCGCACGTCGTGCTCGACGGCAAGCCGCTGAAAATCCGCGCGCCGATCGACGCGATTCGCGCCGGCATCGCGATGGTGCCGGAGGACCGCAAACGCCACGGCATCGTGCCGGGCATGAGCGTCGGCCATAACATCACGCTTGCGGTATTGCAGCGCTTCGCGTCGGGCGGACGCATCGATTCCGCGGCCGAACTCGACACGATTCATACGGAAATGAAGCGGCTTTCGGTGCGCGCCGCGAATCCGATGCTATCGATTGCAAGTCTGTCGGGCGGCAATCAGCAGAAGGCCGTGCTCACGCGCATGCTGCTGACCAACCCGACCGTGCTGATCCTCGACGAACCGACACGCGGCGTCGACGTCGGCGCCAAGTACGAGATCTACAAGCTGATCTTCCAGCTGGCGCAGCGCGGCATGTCGATCGTGATGGTGTCGTCCGAATTGCCGGAAGTGCTCGGCATCAGCGACCGTGTGCTGGTGATCGGCGAGGGCGAGTTGCGCGGCGACTTCGTCAACGACGGTCTCACGCAGGAAGACATTCTCGGCGCCGCGATCCGCCCCGTGCATCTATCTACGAACCCAACCGCAGCGAGTGCCGCATGACTCCCGACGTAACTTCCCAACGCACCGACAACGCCGCGCCGCGAGGCGCATTCGGCGGCACGCAACGGCTCCAGCAACTGTTCGCGCGCTACAAGATTCTCGCGCTGCTGATCGCCGTCGCCGTGATCTGGATTTTCTTTTCGGCGCTCACCCACGGCGCGTTCGTGACGCCGCGTAATCTGTCGAATCTGCTGCGGCAGATGTCGATTACCGGCATGCTGGCGTGCGGCATGGTGTTCGTGATCATCGCCGGTGAGATCGATCTGTCGGTCGGTTCGCTGCTCGGTTTGCTCGGCGGCGTCGCTGCGATTCTCGACGTGAACCGGCACTGGCCGATCGGCGTGACGATTCCGGTCGTGCTGCTGCTCGGCATCGTGGTCGGCTTGTTCAACGGCTGGTGGTCGACGTATCGGCGCGTGCCGTCGTTTATCGTCGGGCTCGGCGGCATGCTCGCGTATCGCGGCATTCTGCTCGGCATTACCGGCGGCTCGACGATCGCGCCGGTGTCGGACAGCTTCGTGTTCGTCGGCCAGGGCTATCTGCCGCGCATTGCCGGGGACACGCTCGCCGTCGTGCTGTTCGTGCTGCTGGCCTTCCTGACGATCCGCCAACGCGCCAACCGGCAGCGTTATCAGCTGCGCGTCGTGCCGTTCTGGCAGGACGTCGCGAAGGTGGTCGGCGCGGGCGCGATTCTCGCCGGCTTCGTCGCGATGCTCGACAACTACGGCGGCATTCCGGTGCCGGTGTTGCTGCTGCTCGCGCTGCTCGGCATCTTCACGTGGATCGCGACGCAGACCGTGTTCGGACGCCGCATCTACGCGGTCGGCTCGAACCTCGAAGCGACGCGGCTGTCGGGTGTCAACACCGACCGCGTGAAGCTTGCGATCTTCGCGCTGATGGGGCTGATGTGCGCGTTCGCCGGCATCGTCAACACGGCGCGGCTCGCCGCCGGTTCGCCGTCGGCCGGCTCGATGGGCGAGCTCGATGCGATCGCCGCGTGCTTCATCGGCGGCACGTCGATGCGCGGCGGTTCCGGCACCGTGTACGGCGCGCTGATCGGCGCGCTCGTGATGGCGAGCCTCGACAACGGCATGTCGATGCTCGACGTCGACGCGTACTGGCAAATGATCGTGAAGGGCGGCATCCTCGTGCTGGCCGTGTGGATCGACGTGGTGTCGGGTTCGAACCGCCGTTGATCCGGTCGCAAGATCGCCTGATCGAATCAGGCGCAAGGTTCGCGGTGTGCCAGCGGTTTTAATCTCGCTCGCACACCGCGGCCCGCGCGATAGCAGTTAATGAAACACCCCACGACTTTCCCCCGCCGCTTTCCGTACCCGCCTTTCCACGCCGCACGGCCGCTCCAGGTTCACGCGAGCATTTAAGTATCACGCACGCCGATTCGTCTTATTACTATTCGCAGTCAAAGACGGGTGCATCGGCGCTGTCGCCGTTTTCCTACCATCGAGCCAGCCATGCCATGTTGACGCGCAGAACCTTTCTGCTTGGCGGCGCCAGTGCGTTGGGCGGGCTGCTGGTCGGCTGGGGCGTGCTGCCGCCGCGCCAGCGCCTGATGACGTCGACGCCGCTGCCGACGCAAGGCACTCAGGTCGCGCTGAACGGCTGGGTCAAGATCGACACCGACAACCGCGTGACGATCATCGTGCCGAAGGCAGAGATGGGGCAGGGCATCCATACGGGGCTTGCGATGCTGCTCGCCGAGGAGCTCGACGCCGACTGGTCGCAGGTGCACGTCGAAGAGGCGCCGATCGACCGGATCTACAACGCGGTGCAGAGCATCGTCGACGATCTGCCGTTTCGCCCGGACGACGACAGCTATATCCGGCGCGGCACCGTGTGGATTACGAGCAAGGCGGTGCGTGAGGTGGGCACGATGATGACGGGCGGCTCGTCGAGCATGAACGATCTCTGGACGCCGATGCGCGAGGCCGGCGCGTCGGCGCGCGCGATGCTGATCGGGGCGGCGGCCGACCGCTGGAACGTGCCGGTCCACGAATGTCGCGCGGAAAAGGGCCACGTGCTTCATTCGTGGGGGCATAAGGCGACGTTCGGCGAATTGTCGTCGGTGGCCGCGGGCCAGCCGCTGCCGCGCAGCGTCGTCCTGAAGCAGGCCGCCGACTTCAAGCTGATCGGCCAGCCCGTGCGGCGCATCGAAGCCGCGTCGAAAATCGACGGCGCGGCGCGCTTCGGCATCGACGTGCTGCCGAACGGGTTGGTTTATGCGAGCGTCGTGATGTGCCCGACGCTCGGCGGTACGGTCGCGCATTTCGATGCGACGCCCGCGCAAAAGATGCCGGGCTTCATCAAGGCGCTCGCCGTGCGGCCGTATGCGGGCGGCACCGGCGGCGTCGCCGTGATCGCGGACAACGCGTTTCACGCTATGAACGCGGTCGAGGCGATCAACGTGACCTGGCATCACGGCGAGGCCGCGAAGCTGTCGAGCACGGAGGTGGATCGCCACCTCGTCGACGCGCTCGACCATACGGACGGCCACGTGTATTACGCCATCGGCAACGTCGACAACGCGATGAGTCGCGCGGCGCGCAAGATCGAAGCGGTCTATCACGCGCCCTACCTCGCGCATGGCGCGGTCGAGCCGCTGAACTGCACCGTGCAGGTCGCCGACGGCGCGGCGACCGTCTGGGTGTCGACACAAATGCCGCGGCTCGCGCGGCACCATGCGGCGAAAGTGCTCGACCTCGACGTCGATCTCGTCGATGTGCAGACGCAGTTGTTGGGCGGCGCGTTCGGCCGGCGCCTCGAACTCGATTTCGTCGCGCAGGCCGCCGCGATCGCGCGCGAGGCCGATGGCCGTCCGGTGCAAACCATCTGGTCGCGCCAGCAGGATTTCACGCACGACTTCTACCGGCCCGCGTGCGCGGCACGGCTGCAGGCCGGCTTCGACGAGCACGGCAAGCTGGTCGCGTGGCAAGCGAAGTCGGCGGGCCAGGCGATCGTGCCGGATGCGCTCGCGCGCTACTACGGCGTGCCGCACATGCCGATCGACAAGACCACCTGCGAAGGCGCGTTCGATCAACCGTACGAGTGGCCGGCCGCGCGCGTGTCGCACAAGATCGTCGAATTGCCGGTGCCGATTGGCTTCTGGCGCTCGGTCGGCCACTCGCATCAGGCTTTCTTCACCGAGAGCTTCACCGACGAAGCCGCCGTCGCGGCCGGCCAGGACCCGATCGCGTTTCGCGCGATGCTGCTCGCCGAGCATCCGCGTCATCTGGCGGTTCTGAAGCGTGTCGAGAAGTTGTCCGATTGGGGACGTCCGCTCAAACCCGCCGCCGATGGCGCGCGCTGCGCGCGTGGCGTCGCGTTGCACGAGGCATTCGGCAGCGTCGTCGCGCAGGTCGCGGAGGTGTCGGTCGGGGCGAACCGGCAGATTCGCGTGCATCGCGTGGTGTGCGTGATCGATTGCGGTTTACCGGTGAACCCGAACCTGATCCGTCAGCAGATGGAAGGCGGCATCGTGTTTGGGCTGTCGAGCGCGTTGCAGAACGAGATCACGATCTTCAACGGCCAGGTGCAGCAGAAGAACTTCGTGGACTTTCCCGTCGTGCGGATGAATGTGTGCCCGGCGATCGAAGTCGACATCATGCCGAGTCAGCTGCATCCGCAAGGTGTCGGCGAGCCGGGCGTGCCGCCGATCGCGCCGGCGGTGGGCAATGCGGTGTTCGCGCTGACGGGGCAGCGTTTGCGGACGCTGCCGTTGCGGCTTGCATGACGGACGGCGGACAGGCAACAGCTTGCGATGCAGCGTGGCGACTCAGGAGGCAGGCATGGCGGTACTGAACATCAACGGACGCAGGGTGCTGGTCAATGCCGACCCGGACATGCCGCTGCTATGGGTACTGCGTTGCGATCTCGGCATGACCGGCACCAAGTTCGGCTGCGGCGTCGGCATCTGCGGCGCGTGCACGGTCAATCTCGATGATGCCGCGTGCCTCGCTTGCCAGACGCCGATGTCGAGCCTGCATACGCAGAAGATCACGACGATCGAGGGTTTGCAGGGGCCCGAGGCGCAGGCGCTGAAGGCCGCGTGGCTCGAACTCGATGTGGTGCAGTGCGGTTATTGCCAGAGCGCGCAATTGATGGCGGCTTGCGCGTTGCTGAAGCACAAACCCGATCCGACCGATGCCGACATCGACGAGGCGATGACGCCGGTGGTATGCCGTTGCGGCACGTATCCGCGGGTGCGGGCGGCGATACATCAGGCGGCGGCGAAGTCGCGCAAGAGCTGAGCCGCTCTTCCGGACCGCCGCCCGCCCAACTCAACGCGCGAACATTTCGACCACCGTAACCACCGCGGTGAAGACACCGATGCATCCGCCCAACGTGACTACACCCTGCATGAATGGCGACATACGAGACCCCGTAGTTGAAGTGGTGTCACGTATTTAACCGAAAGAGAAAGCAAAAAGAAAGCTTGTCAAAAATAAATCGTAAGACGGCCGATCAAGGCGCTTTCACAGTCGCGGCGCTCGACGCTCCCGACTTCGCGCTCGGCTTGCCCGCTACGGGTGTTGCCTTCAACTGCGGGCGCGTTTCTCCCGGCGTGCTTTGCCCGCCGACCTCCCACCCGCCGCCCAGCGACAGGAACAGATTGACCTGATCGACCGCCACCTGGCCTTCCGCCGCCGCGAGCTGCGACTTTGCGGCCGTCAGTGTGCGCGTCGCGTCGAGATCGGCGAGGAACGACTCGCGGCCGGCGCGATACAGCCGATGCGTTTCATCCGCCGATTGCGCAGCCGACTTCAGCGCCGCGCGCAGCGCTTCGGCGCGTGCGTAATCGGACGAATAGGTTGCGAGGTTAGTCTCGGTTTCGCGCAGCGCGCCCAGCACCACGCCGTCGAACTTGGCGAGCGCGACCTGGCTCGACGCTTCCGCTTCGCGGACCCGCTGCCGCGCGCCATTGGCCGGGAAGTTCCAGCTGATCAGCGGACCGAAGCCCCAACGCGCCGTCGGCTGGGTGGGAATGTCTTCCAGAATGCCGGTGAAGCCCGCCGACGCGCCAATGCTGATGCTCGGATAAAGCGCGCCGGTCGCGACACCGATGCGCGCCGTCGACGCCGCGAGCTGACGCTCGGCTTCGTGCACATCCGGGCGCCGCCGCAGCAGCCCGGCGCCGTCGCCGATCGGAATCGGCTGGTGGATTTGCGGCAGCCGGTCGCACGCGAGCACGGCCGGCGGCAATTGCGACGGTGACTGCGCCAGCAGCATTGCGAGCCGGTATTGCGCGATCTTGCGGCGCGCGGTGTAGCGTGGAATGTCGGCCGTCAGGGTCTCGACCTGGGTCTGGCCGCTCGTGACCGCGGTCTGGTTGCCGCGGCCCGCGTCGCGCAGACGGCGCGACAGATCCACGCGCTGCTTCTGCAACGCGAGCGATTGCTGCGCGATGTGCAGTTCCTCCGCCGCCGAGCATTGTTCGACGTACGAGCGCACCACGTCCGCGACGACGGTGATGCGAGCGAGGTCGGCCGCGGCTTCCACGGCCTCGGTGTCCGCCGCCGCCGCTTCGACACCGCGGCGCAGCTTGCCGAACAGATCGATTTCGTACGAGACGTTGATGCCCATGTCACCCAGATTGGCGACCGGCAGTTTCTCGAACAGCAGGAATTGCTCGGCCGATTCCTGCGCGCGCTGGATCGCCACCGACGCGTTGCCGGAAAAGCCACCCTGCGCCTGCGCCACGCCCAGCGCCTCGCGCGAGCGCGCGAGATTCGCGGCCGCGACGCGCAGGTCGGTATTCGATTTCAACGCCTGGTCGACCAGACCGTTCAGCACCGGATCGTCGTACAGCTTCCACCAGACGGTCGGCGTGTTGAGGTTCGACGTCAGCGCGGGATCGGCGCCCTCGATCGCTGCAGTTGCGAGCGGCGCATTGACGAGCGCCTGTTTCGGCAGCGTGTAGTTCGGCCCGACGTTGATGCAGGCGTTCAGCGCGACGGTGAGCGGCAATAACGGCAGCAATGGCAGCAGCGGCAAGCGCGGCGCCAGCGAGGACAAGGTACGCACGAACTTCATTGCGACGCGCCCGACGGTGCGGTGGCCGTTGCCCCGGCCGACCCGGAGCCCACCGACGAACCCGGCGCCACCGGCGCGGCCGAAGCGGCGAGCGTGCCAGATGCGCCGCCCGTGCCCGACACGGCTCGGGTTCTGACCGGCGACAGATCACGCACCGACACGGTCGCGGTACGCCCCGCGATCAGGCGAAAATCAGCGGGCACTTCATCGAGCGCGACGCGCACCGGAATGCGCTGCGCGAGCCGCACCCAGCTGAACGCCGGGTTCACGTTCGGCAGCAGATTGGCGCTTTGCGTGCGGTCGCGGTCTTCGATACCGGCGACGATGCTCTGCACGTGCCCGCGCAGCGGCTTCGGCTCGCCCATCACGATGATGTCGACCGGCTGGCCGATGTCGATGCCGCGCAGCTTGGTCTCCTCGAAGTAGCCGTCGACGCGGAACGAATGCATGTCGACCACCGCGACCACCGCGCGGCCCGCCGCGACGAATTCGCCGGCGCGCGGCGCGCGGTCGTTCAGATAGCCGTCGACCGGGCTTTTGATCGTCGAACGTTCGAGGTTCAGCTTCGCGGTGTCGATCGCGACGTTCGCATCGGCAAGCGCGGCTTCGCCAGCGTCGACGCGCGAGCGGCTTTCTTCGAGCACTTCGGCGGCGACGAGATTGCCGAGCTGGCGGTTGCGCGCGTATTCGCGGCGCGCCTGATCGAGCGTCGCGCGACGCTGCTGCGCGGTTGCCTCGGCCTGACGCAAGGCGAGCGTGTAGCGCGCCTGGTCGATCCTGAACAGCACCTGGCCCTGCTTGACCTGCTGGTTGTCCATGACCTCGACCGACGAAATCAGTCCCGACACGTCGGGGGCGACCTGGATCACGTCGGCGCGTACGTGGCCGTCGCGGGTCCACGGCGCGAACAGGTAGTAGTTGACGAGTTTCCACAGCACGAATGCCGCGACCACCACGACGATCAGGGTCAGCAGGATCTGACCGACGGAGAACCAGGTTTTTTTCACGTTATTAGTCTGTGCGAAACGACGACGACAAGGCCCAGCACCAGCACATAGATGCCGAGATCGAAGACGGAGCGATGCCAGACGAAGCGGTAAAAGCCGGCGTAATCGAGCACGGTGCGGATGCCGAGGTTGATCAGATACGCGATCAACATCAGAACCAGCACGGACGGTACGAATACGCCGAAGATATCGATTTCACCGATCATCGCGGGAACTGGGAAAAGGGGGGACGGGGCGCGCCAGCGGGTACGAACGGTGGCGCAAGAATGGGTACATCACGCGGCGGCCTCCGGTTCGGTCGGCGTTGGTTTCGTGAGGGTCGCCGGAAACAGCGAAAGACGCAAGCCGACCAGCGCGTGCAGCGCATCGCGCAACTGGCGCGCGGAGGTTGGCGAGGTCTCGGTCGGCGCCGCGGCGTTGGCCAGCCCCTGCGCGGTGACACGCGCGACGGCCACGTCGATCAACGACATCAGGCTGTCCGGTACCGGCTCGCGGTGGCGTCGCGCGACGCAGCTTTCGTAGTATGCACGCACTCCATCCAGCACATGCTCGATCGCGCCGGCCGCTTCGCCGCCGAGCTTGCGGGTGAGGCGGCGCAAATCGAGCGCGTTGAATGCGATGCGCAGATCGCGGAAGCTCTCGATCGACGGATGGCGTTGGTCGTCGGTGGCGGCAAGGCGCGGGATCAATTGCATCAGCCGGTCGAGCATGCGCGCCGCGAGGTTGCGCGGATCTTCGATCGGCCGCGTCGATGCGGTCAGCGCGACGTCGGCCCAGCTCGAGCGCAACAGGCGCGCCGCGGCGAGCTCGGCGCCGAACGGGCGCGTCACGCGGGTCCACAGGTATGCATAGAGCAGGCCGGAGAGGCCCGCGAGGTTGGCGTTCAGGAACGTCAGGAAGTTCGCGTCGTAAGCGTCCTGAATGCTGATGAAGGTGGCCGTGTTCACCGCGACCAGCACCGTCACCATGTTGAACTGCGGGCGCGGAATCAGCGTGCCGACCAGAATGAACGGCGCGGCGAACAGGATCACCAGCATCGCGAAGTCGTGTACCTGCGGCAGCACGACGAACAGATAGAGGCCCGCGGCCACGACGGCGACGCCAGTCGCGACGAAGAAGCGGAACATGAACGGCGCTGGTTCGTCGAGCGCGGCGAAGAAGCAGCAGGCGACCGCCGCCAGCGTGACCGCGCTCGCGCCGTCGTTCCAGCCCGAGCCGATCCACAGCGCGCACGCGAGCACCACGGCCGCGCCCGCCGACAGGGTCGCGAACAGCATCATGCCGCGATCGTAGAAGCGCTCGGTGCCGCCGAGCCGCCAGTGACGGAAATGCGGCCGCCACGAACCTTCCTCGCGGGTGATGATGATGCGCAGCGAGCGGCAGTCCTGCCACACGTCGATCACTTGCCCCAGCCGCCACAGCGCATTCGACAGCAGCGCGCCGTCCCAATGCGCGAGCGCGGCGGCGGGCGGGCGCATTGCGGCGATGCGCGCGCGCAGCGCGTTGGCGGTTTCGTCCGCGTGATAGCCCTCGCTCGGCTCGGGCAGCGGTTGGTTGAACCACTTGATGACGTCGTCGATCAGCGTCTGCAGCCCTTCGGGCCAATGTTGCGGGCCGTTGTTGTAGAGCGCGAGCAGCGGATCGGCGAGCGACGACATGATAGGCAGCAGCAACTGCATGCGGCCGCGCAGTTCATGCGCGCGCGCGAGCACGTCGGGCCGCGTGTGGTCGTAGGCGAGCTGGCTCAGCAGCAGTTCGAGACCGTTGATCGTGCTCGCGAGCCGTTGCCGCGCGCCGGAAATCGCCGAGCTTGCGATGCGGCCCGATAGCGTTTCGGTCGCGTAGAACGCGGCGTCGCGAAACCATGCGTCCGTGCGCTCGATGATCGTCGGCGCGAGCCGGCTCGGAAACACCGCGCTGCCGACGATGCTCGCGCACACGATGCCGAGAATGATCTCCTCGGTCCGGCTCACGGCGAGATCGAACACGCCGGTCGGATTCGTCACCGATGGCAGCGCGATGATCGGCATCGTATAGGCGGCCAGCATGAACACGTAGCTGCGCGCGGTGCGGTCCGCTACCGCGAGGTACAGCATCGTGCAGGTCCACGCTGCGACGATCACGCTGAACAGGTACGGCGATTCGACGAACGGCGGCACCAGCAGCACCGCGCCAGACGCGCCGAGCGCGGTGCCCAGCGCACGATAGATCGCCTTCGAGCGGGTCGCGCCGACGAACGGGTTCGACACGATATAGACGGTGGCCATCGCCCAGTACGGACGCGGCAGTTCGAACGCGAGGCCGATGTAGAGCGCGAGCATGGCCGCGGCGAACGTCTTGATTGAGAACAGCCAGTCGCGGAGAGTGGGATAGACCATGAGCCGTTACGCGGAATCGGCGTTGTGCGGCGCGCTGGCTCGCGCCCCGCGCCTGGTGGACTTGCGCGCCTTCACGGTGCCGCGGGATTTGCCGGCCGTTTTGGCCGCGCTTTTGCCGCTCGTCCGTTTGACCTTGCCGGCAAGCGGCTCGCCTTTGGCGGGCTCAGGCTCGCCGCCGCCCGGTTCGGAGCGTGCGGCGGCATCGGTCGTGAATGCGTCGAGCACGCGCAGCGCGGCTTCGAGATCGTCGCGCGATACACCTTTGAGCGCCTGCGCGCGCAGCGTGACCAGCTCCTCTTCCATCTTCGCGGTGACGGCGCGGCCTTCGTCGGTCAGGACGACGGTCTTCGCGCGGCGGTCTTCGGGGTCTTCGTCACGGCGCATCAGGCCGGCCGCGCACAGCTGGTCGAGCAGCCGCACGAGCGATGGCCCCTCGATGCCGATGTGATCGGCGAGCGTGACCTGACGCACCGCCGAGCCGAGCCGGCTTGCGGTCAGAAGCGGTGTCGCGCACGCTTCGGAGACGTTGAAGGCCGCGAGCACACCGTGACTCGTGCGCCGCCACTTTCTGGCGGCGACGACCAGCGTGCTGCTGACGGTGCGGCGCAAGGCATCGAGATTCGACATGGCCGGTATTGTATTTCCAAAATATTCGTTAGCAAACTATTGATTTTGGAAATCGTGGCCGAACCGGAGGAGTCTGCGGCGCGAATCACGCAACCAGCCCGATCCGCACCGTGCGCGCCAGGTCGTCGAGCTGGAACGGCTTGCGCAGGATCGTGCAATGCTTGACTGCGAGATCGGAGATGTTGACGTCCGCATAACCGGTCGCGAGGATCACCGGCAGATCGGCACGAAGCTTGCGCGCCGCGGCGATCACGTCGATGCCGTTCATGCCCGGCATCGCGAAGTCGACCATCAGCAGATCGGGATGATCGTCGACGAGGCGGTCAAGGCCGGCCTGGCCGTCGGCGGCCTCGGTCACCGTATAGCCGAGCATGCGCAATGATTCAACGAGCATCGCGCGCACCTCGTTGTCGTCCTCGACCACGAGCACGTGCTTGTCGCCGGCCGCGTTCGCTTCCGCGTCGGACTCCGCTTCGTTGTGCGCGACCACCCGCTCGCGCATCGGCAGCCAGATCTGCACCGTGGTGCCGATGCCTTCTTCGCTGAAGATGCGCGCGGTGCCGCCCGCCTGCCTCGCGATGCCATACACCTGGCTTAGGCCGAGCCCCGTGCCCTTGCCGACAGGCTTGGTCGTGAAGAACGGATCGAACACGCGCGACACGACGTCGGGCGGAATGCCTTCTCCGGTATCAGTGACTTCGATCACGACGTAGCGGCCTTGCTTCAGCGTCTGGTCGGGCGCATCGCGCAGGGTCACGCGAATGTCGAGGCGGCCGCCATCGGGCATCGCGTCGCGCGCGTTGATCGCGAGATTGAGCACCGCGAGCTCGAGCTGATTCGCGTCGGCGCGGGTCCACATTTCATTGCGCTCGAAGTCGTTGCCGTAGCGGATGCTCGATCCGAGCGACACCGCGATGATGTCGCGCATGCCTTGCAGCAGCGCGACCACGTCGATCGCTTTCAGATTCGGGTTGCTGTTGCGGGAGAAGGTCAGCAGCTGGCCGGTCAGTTTCGCGCCGCGCTCGGTCGCGCGCTTGACGGTGGCGGCCATGCCGCGCAGGCGTTCGTCGCCGATCACGCGCGCGATCAGTTCCGCGTTCACCATGATCACGTTGAGCAGATTGTTGAAGTCGTGCGCGATGCCGCCGGTCAGCTGGCCGAGCGCCTCCATCTTCTGCGATTGCACGAGCACGGCCTGCACCTTCGCGCGTTCGTGGATCTCGGCCATCAGCCGGTCGTTGGCCGACGCGAGTTCGTGCGTGCGCGCGGCGATGCGGCTTTCCAGCGAATCGTTCAGCTGCTCCAGCGCGTCCTGTGCCTCGATGCGCTCGGCAAGCAGCCGTCGCGATTCATATTGCCGCCCGCGGGCCCGCAACGACGACGCGACCGCGCGCCGCAAGGTTTCCGAATTGAGCGGACGCTCGAGCACGACGACGTTGCCGAGCCGTTCGAGCACTTCGAGCCCGCGCGTGGAGCGATGGCCGATGCTGCGCGCGGCGAGCAGGATGAACGGGAAGTCGGACCATGCGGGCTGCCGTTCGAGCCAAGCAAAGAGGCCCGAGCCGTGGCCGTTCGCGAGCGCTTCCTCGGTGAGCAGCGCGGTGCCGGCTCCGGCGTCGAGCTCGCTGGTGAGCGCGTCGGCGTCGTCGCAGGTCACGCACGCGCGTGCGTCGTTGTGCAACACAGCGGCGATCACTTCGGCGTCGCGGCCGAACGGTGCGAGGATGAGGACACGCTGCTCCATCGCTTACTGTCCCGATGTGTCGATCAGATTGTTCGCCGCGCCGAGCATCGCGGTGCCGCCGCGATACGAGGGCAGGCCCGACAACACGCCCTCGAAATCACGCAGCGCTTCGCCGATCTCGACGCCTGCGGTGCCGAGGCGGAACTGGCGGATCGTGCGTTCATGATCGTTCGCGCGGCTCTTGACGGCGGTTACCGCGGTCAGCACTTCGCCGTGATGCTCGAAGTAGCGGAACAGCACGACCACGTCGCTCAGATAACTGATGTCGACCTCGGTCTGCACCTCGCCGATGATGCCGTGCTGCCCGAGCACGAGCATCGTGACCACGCCCTGCTGATTCAGATAGCCGAGTAGCTCATGCATGTGCAGCAGCAGGAAGCGCTCGCCGGGTATCGCCTGCAGATAGGCGTTCAGGCTGTCGACCGCGACATAGCACACACCTTCGTTTTCGACCGCGTTGCGCACGTCGCTCGACAGCTCGCCCGGCGAGATTTCCGCGGGATCGATCTGGCGCAAAGTCAGCAGACCGCTGTCGACATGCGGTGCGAGGTCCATGCCGAGCGACGCGCAGCGCGTGACCAGGGTGCTGAGCGTTTCGTCGAACACGTAGTACGCGCAGCGCTCGCCGCGTTCGAGCGCGGCAAGCAGGCACGACACGACGGTGGTGGTTTTGCCGACCCCCGACGGGCCGATGATCAGCGAATTGGTGCCGGGAACGAGGCCGCCGCCGAGCAGCGCGTCGAGGCCGGGCGTGCCGGTGCTCATCGGGCTCGTGCCGAATTCGCGGTGATGCTCGGCGGCGACCAGGCGCGGATAGACGCGCAGACCGCCGGTGTTCAGCGTGAAGTCGTGATAGCCCTCGCGGAACTTGATGCCGCGCATCTTCGCGATGCGCAGACGGCGGCGGTTGCCGCCGTAATCGTGGGAAATGTTGTCAAGGCTGATCACGCCGTGCACGATGCTGTGAAGCTGAATGCCGGAGGCGCTGGCCGACGTGTCGTCGAGCAGCAGCACCGTGCATGCGCGTGTCGAGAAATGGTGCTTGAGCGCGAGAATCTGCCGGCGGTAGCGCAACGGGTTCTCCGCCAGCAGCCGCAGTTCGGACAGGCTGTCGAGCACGACGCGCGCGGGTTTCAGTTCGTCGACGTGTTCGATCACGTTGCGCACGCTTTCGCCGAGTTCGACTTCGGCCGGGTGCAGCACGCTCTGTTCGTATTGTGGTTCGAGCCCTTCTTCGGGCAGCTGTTCGAGTATCTTGAAGCGGTTCAGATCCCAGCCGTGGCTCGCGCCGATCGCGAGCAGTTCGGCACGGGTTTCGGACAGCGTGACGTAAAGACCGGTCTGCCCTTCGTCGAGGCCCTTGAGTAAGAATTGCAACGCCAGGGTGGTTTTACCCGTGCCTGGCTCACCCTCTACGAGGTACATGCGGTTCGGCGTGAGACCACCGCCGAGGATGTCGTCGATTCCTGCGATGCCCGACGATAAGCGGGCGGGGGTGGGGGCGGCGGTGGTGGTCGACATGATGGTTGCAATGACGTCGGCAGTGGCTTTGATCGGAAGCGGCGTGATGTTGCGGCCGGTATGGCGCCACGCAATTTGTGTGCCGTCCTGCGCGGCCTGCGTGCCGGGGGCTCGCGCGAATGGGCATGAAGCGTGCTGTTGAAGGTGGCTCGCTGCGAGCTTTTTTCAGCAGCACTCTGGAAGCTTCACGCACAACATGAAAGCCTATCGACCCTCCGCTATCGCGCTTACCGCGGCATCGCTCGTTGCGCTGCTGCCGGCCGGCGCATCCGCCGACGATAGCCCCAGACCTTGCGGCGCGCTAAAACGGATCGTCGCCGCGGCGCCCGACGGCTTCACCTCGCTGACGCCCGACGACGGCAAAGGCGTCGCGCAACCCTATGGCGACGACGCGCAATGTTCGGCCGCGCATCGTAGTTTCCAGTGCACGTGGACGCCGCATCAGGCGACGGGCTCGAACGCGGATGCATTGGAAGCGGTCGCGGCCGACATCGCGTCGTGCCTGCCCGATGCAACCCACGATCAGAATTCGCCGGGACGTCAGCACTTTTATCTCGGCGCGAAGAATCGACGCACCGAAATCACGCTGACGCCCGAGGGGTCGAACCGGTTGCGGCTCGTGGTGTCGGGCAGGTAAGCGGCGGTTCCGTTCAGGCGGTGGCGGCCGGCCACCATGACCAGCCGCGTCGCGAGTGGCGTAATTCGACGACCGACAGCGGCGCGATCTCGATGTGACAGAACACGGTTGGCGACGCGCCGAGGGCATGCACGATTGCCGCTCGCAGAAGCGTTGCGTGAGTGATCGCGATGATGGTCCGACCGTGCGCAGAGGCCGCGAAGCCTGCTTCGTTGACCGCGTTGCATGAGTGTGCGTCTGCCTGTTGCGCGTCGAGCCACTCTCCGACCCGCCGCACCAGTCGATCGAACGATTCACCGCCGGGCGGCGCAGCGTCGGGCTCGCGTGTCCAGGCCGCGAGTTCGCGGGGGGCTTCGTCGGCAATATCCGCGAGGCGCTGGCCGCGCCATTTGCCGTAGTCGATATCCGCCAATGCGTCGGCAGGCGTGGCGCTCAGACCGAGCGCGGCGGACGTTTGGCGCGCGCTTGCGGCGGGACTGGTGAACACGGCGGCGTCGGCGGGAAGCGCGAGACGGGCGCGCGCCGCTTCGGCTTCGGCGCGGCCGCGCGCGTCGAGCGGATCGTCGGCGGGGAAGCGGCCCGCGCGCTGTGCGGCCGTTGCCGCATGGCTCACCAGTAACAGTCGCGTATCCATTCTTTGCGTTGGCGCCTCATTCGCACTTGCCTGCATGGCTTCATCGGCTCGCTGCGGGCGTTGCGCGTTGCGCGTTGCGAGGTAGCCTTCGTCGTCGCGGAAGCCGCAGTTTAGCGCGTAGAATACCGACACTGCGAAGCACGGAAGCCGGTGAGAGCCCGGCGCGGTCGCGCCACTGTAATCGGCCTTGCAATCCACAAGAGCCGAAAGCCAGACCTGAGCTTCGCATCATTCTTCCGCAATCGACTATCGGGGCGCGTTACCCCAGGAGATGTCCATCATGACCGACGCTGTTTTCGATCGCGCCGCGCAACCGGCGGCCCAGCCCACTCCCATTCCTTTGCGCGAACTGCTGCCGTGGGTCGTGTTCGGCGGCTTGCTGCTGTTGCTCGCGCTTTACTTCGTTGGTGCGGAACAGGGCGCGACATCGCTCGTGCCCGGCATGTACGTGCATGAGTTCGTGCACGACGGCCGCCATCTGCTTGGCTTTCCCTGCCACTAACGGAGTTCGACATGGTAGGTAAATTGTTGGTGCGCGGGATGCTCGCGGGCATCGTCGCGGGCTTGCTCACGTTCGCCTTCGCGCGAATCGTCGGCGAACCACAGGTCGAGCAGGCCATTTCGCTCGAAGAAAAAGCGGCCACCGCGCGCGGCGAGGCGCCCGAGCCCGAAATCGTGAGCCGTGAGACGCAGGCTGGCCTCGGCCTGCTGACTGGCGTGGTCACGTATGGTGCGGCATTCGGCGGTCTGTTCTCGCTGGTGTTTGCTTATTCATATGGACGCACGGGTACCTCGAGCGTGCGCGCGCTGTCCGCGTGGCTCGCGCTTGGCGCGTTCATTGCCCTCGTGGTCGTGCCGAATATCAAGTATCCGGCCAATCCGCCGTCGGTCGGTGATCCGGACACGATCGGCACGCGCACGGGCCTGTTCTTTCTGATGATCGCGATTTCGCTCACGACGATGGTGTTTTCGCTGAAGGTGCGGCGCCGCGCGGCGGCGAAGCTGGGTGCATGGAACGGCTCGATCGTCGCGGGACTCGTATTCGTCGTGATCATCGCGGCCGTACAACTGTCGATGCCGGTCATCAATGAAGTACCGGCCACGTTCCCGGCCGTGCTGCTGTGGAAGTTCCGCGTCGCAGCGATCGGCATGCAGGTGGTCATGTGGACGACGATCGGGTTGTTGTTCGGCGCGATGGTCGAGCGCAGTGCTTTTATGCGAACGAATGCGCGGGTGACGATGAAGTCGGCCTGAATGGGACCGTGACGCGTGGCCGCGCAAGCGGCCACGCTTCGCGCGCAATGCGCGAGAATGGTTTTGGATCAAGTACTTGGCGTGGTTGTGGAGCGGTTATCCACAGCCTTGCGAACATTTTCTGTGGAAAAGCTGCTTAACGGCTTTTCGCAACTCCACTCGACGCGGCTCCCAGTGAATCCAATTGGACGCCTAACTAATTCCATCTTGTGCGTGGCGCTGCTTAATTTTTGAGCTCTTCAACTTTTTAAGATAATTTGTGAGAAGGGTATTGACGTGTTGTCGACCGCTCTCCATAATCTCGTTTCTCTGCTGCAGAAGCAGCGACGCAAACGAAGCGGTGCCGGGTAGTGGTGGTTCAGGCGCAGCGGGTTGGGCGGATCGATCTTTAAAAACTAACAGCCGATAAGTGTGGGCGCTTGATGCGGAATGCGGCGGCGGATTCTTCTGGATCTGCTGCAAGGCAAAAAGTATCAGAAAGCCTCACACAGTATTAGAGGAAGGTTTATCTGTCGAAAGACGGATTGATCATCGTCAGTACGTTGAGTGAGCGACCGGTTTCTGACGAAACCGAAAACAGTAACAGGTTTGAACTGA
>NZ_JBFPKG010000149.1:0-2691 GCF_040948665.1 Paraburkholderia sp. BR14320 | reverse complement strand
TGTATCGGCGCGCGACTGCTGACGCGCAACATCGAATCGCAGCAGCGCGAGGGCGTGATTATCGCGAACCTCGTGAATCTGTGGAACAGCTTCGGCAAGGCCGTTTGCGTCAAAAAGCTCTAGTTGCCTCCGCAACCAACTGCGGGCCTACCCTGCTGAACAAAGCCGCGCCCGCACATGATCGCGCATCAGCGACCTGAACCCACGCCGATACCTGCGCGCGAGCCAATATCCCAACTTCCAGAACACGGTCCGGTCAAGTTTTCTGAACATGGTGGCCGTGTAATCGGTGTATTGATAGAAGGCGGCCCAGCCGGCAATCTGCCGGTTCAGGCTTTCCATCAGATCCATCCGGTTCATGCCGTAGTTTCCCGACAGTTGCTTGACTAGCCGCTCGGCGAAGCCCCTGTACTTCTCCCACGGAATCGTCGTCACCGGCCGCATGTGGCCGCGTGGTCCACGCTTGCGGATGATGCGGTGACCGAGGAAGATGAAGCCATCGTTCACGTGTGTGATATGGGTCTTCTCCATATTCAGCGTGAGCTTCAGTTCGCCTTCGAGGAACTCACGGCATGCTTCGCGCACTGCCTCGGCATGTTCGCGAGTTCCCTTGACCACGATCACAAAGTCATCTGCATACCGACAGTAGGCGATAGCTGGTTTCCATTGCCGGTTTTCTCGAACAGTAATCGGACGCTGCTTGAGAATCGCGAAGTTCCACGCCCACCGATCCTTCCGCACCTTCTTGCTCAGATAGTTCCTCTCCATCCACGCATCGAATTCGTGCAGCATGATGTTGGATAACAGGGGTGAGATGACACCGCCCTGGGGAACGCCTTCGCTCGCGGCACGAAACAGATCACGATCAACGCAGCCCGCCTTGATGAACTTCCAGAGCAGGGCAAGGAAACGCTGGTCGGCAACGCGCTTGCGGATTCCCTTCAGAAGCAGACGATGATGAACGGTGTCGAAGTAGCTGGCGAGGTCGCCCTCTACAACCCAGCGTCCGGCGACACTTTGTTCGCCACCGTCTTGCAACTGAAGCTTCACCGTGCGAATTGCGTGATGTACGCTACGGGCAGGCCTAAAGCCATATGAAGCCGGGTGGAAATCGCTCTCCCATATCGGCTCCATCGCCATCAGCATTGCCCGTTGCACGATCCGATCCCGCAGGCTCGGAATGCCGAGCGGCCTGAGCTTGCCGTTCGCTTTCGGTATATACACGCGTCGTGCAGGCAGCGGACTATACGAACCCGCCAATAGCTCTTCGCGTATCGTGGCCAGTTCATGCTGGAGATTTGCTTCCAGCATGCGTCTGTCGACTCCGTCCACGCCCGGCGTGCGAGCTCCGCTGGATGCCAGCGTAATGCGAGCCGCCTCACTCAGCCAATCCCTATCGGCAATCAGTCTCAGGAGTCGATCGAACTTGCGTTCTTTGCTCTCCATCGACCATGTCGCCAGTTTGCTTTGCATTTCACTGATTATCAAAGGTCTTCACCTCTCTATGGTCAGCTAATTAACCAGGCAAACCACTTCAACTGCCTCCCTTCGCCATGTGGCCGGCTTTCCCGACCTCGGACTACTACGGAGGCTCCGCCAGTCTGCACGTCGTCGGGGACACACTCCCTTGGCATCCGTGCAGACCTTCCCCAGTTCACATGCTGGACTCAACGCATGGGCGAGGTTGCCTGTCGCAGTCTTTATCCTTGCTTGCCGCAAGTCGTCGCGAACACCACGGTCTAGCTGCGCGCTCCCCGTGGTTCCATGCGGACCAGCATATATATCCAGTCAGCCTTCGTGTCCACCGGGCCATACGTGTGACCGGCGACAGTTCGCGTCCTGCCCGTAAAGCGGTGTGGGCAGGGGTGACATTTCAACCCTCAGATGCGGTTTAACAGGTTCGTGTTCCTCAACCGTCCCATGCTCAGCCTGGAGGCTCATCTTGGCGTAACCGCTTCGCCGCAAGCCCCGTTTCCCACGGACTACGTCACCTTGCCAGTGTCGGCAAGTCACCGCCGCTTCGGCTCGCTTCCTCTCGCAGCAGAGAAAGGGCATGCCCCGGTACTACAACGTCAACTCCTGGTACTGCATTCCAAACATGCTCAAGCAGCTTCACCCCCATACGGGCGGGCTACGCTGGCTGGGCGTACCATAGGTAAAATCTGACACCCATAGCGCATTGGGCCGCTCGGCCGTGAATTGCCGGTTCACGAGATCCTTCGGGCACGGCGTCGAACCATCGCTCACTGTGGTGCGGACCGTCTTGCCCCGCACCACACCGCGCAGGCCCATCTGCTTCATCAGCCGCTCGACCGTGCAGCGCGCCACGACAATGCCTTCGCGCTTCAATTGCGTCCAGACCTTGTCTACGCCATAGACCTGGAAGTTTTCTTCCCATACCCGCCGGATCTCATCCTTGAGCATCCTGTCGCGCTGGGCCCGCGCCGGCACCAGCTCAGGATGGGCGCGGCGGGCCACATGCGTGTAGTACGTCGACGGCGCGATTGGCAGTACCCTGCAGATCGGCTCGACCCCGTAGACGTGCCGTTGATCATCGATGAACATGATCATCACTTCGGTCGGCGGTCGAGCTCCGCCTGTGCGAAATACGCCGACGCCTTGCGCAGGATTTCATTAACCTGGCGCAGCTCACGGTTCTCCCTCTCCAGCTCCTTGAGCCGATCCTGCTCC
>NZ_JBFPKG010000148.1:0-2718 GCF_040948665.1 Paraburkholderia sp. BR14320 | reverse complement strand
AGCGTTCCGGGCGCAGCGCCAGGTGCATCGCTACCCCCGTCAGTACACCGCGTGCGAGCCGGGCGTCGTCCCCGTCTTCGTCCCCGCCCAGCCGCGCCAGCGCGTTGGCAATCTGCGCGAGATGGCCGAGGTCAAACTCCCGCCACGCGAGCGGGGGCCGGCCCAGGCGTGCCGCCAGCAGCCTGGCCGCCTCCCGCAGGCCGCTCTCCTGCGGCCACCTTGACAGCCCATTCAGCGCCATCGCCACCTCATGCGCGTTCATCGCCTCGCGCAGCGCCTCCTTGGTGGCGAGCCGTTGCGCCAGGGCCAGCACCGCGTCCCGCGCTTCGGGCGCCTCCGGCCATCTGGACAGCCCATTCAGGGCCATCGCCACCTCCTGTGCGTCCATCGCCTCGCGCAGCACCTTTTCGGTGGCGATCCGCTGCGCCAGGGCCCGCACCGCGTCCCCCGCTTCAGGCGCCTCCGGCCACTTTGACAGCGCATTCAGGACCTCGGCCACATGCTGCGCGGTCATCTCCTCGCGCAGCACCTTCTCGGTGGCGACCCGCTGCGCCAGGGCCCGCACCGCGGCCCGCGCCTCAGGCGCCTCCGGCCATCTGGACAGCCCGTTCAGCGCCATCGCCACTGCCTGTGCGTCCATCGCCTCGCGCAGCACCTCCTCGGTGGCGACCCGCTGCGCCAGGGCCCGCACCGCGGCCCACGCATCGGCCTCCTCCGGCCACTTTGACAGCCCGTTCAGCGCCATCGCCACTTCCTGTGCGTTCATCGCCTCGCGCAGCACCTTCCTGGTGGCGACCCGCTGCGCCAGGGCCAGCACCGCGGCCCCCGCTTCAGGCGCCTCCGGCCACTTTGACAGCGCATTCGCGGCCATCGCCACTTCCTGGGGTGTCATCGACGTGCGCAGCTTCTTGTCGGTGGCGACCCGCTGCGCCAGCACCCGCACCGCGTCCCACGCGTCAGGCTCGTCCGGCCACTTTGACAGCGCATTCGTGGCCATCGCCACATCCTGGGGATTCATCGACGTGCGCAGCACCTCGTCGTTGGAAATCCGCCTGGCCAGGACCAGCGCTGCGTTGCAGGTGCTCCGCTCCTGCGGCCACTTCGAGAGGGCATTGAGCAGGGTTGAGATGTCCTGGCCGTTCAGCCTGCCGATCAGGCCGTACGCCCGAAGATGTCCGACAAGACGCACCACCGCTTCGCAGCACCTCCCGTGTTGCGCCGCCTTGGACAGCGCATTGCCCAGAATGGCCGCCTCCTTGGCCCGGAGCCGGTTCGCCGCGTCCGGCTTCAGCACCTGCGCTGCGATACGTTCCAGCGCCAGCCCGCAGATCTCACGGTCGGCATGCTTGCTCAGCTTGTTGGCGAGATGGGCGTAATGGGCAGCCGGCAGGTCCTCACACCAGTCGGTGTCCACGACATAGTGCGCCGCCAGTTCGACAGCCTCACGGACGTTCCCGCCTCCAAACCGGTCTTGCGGTATCTGCAGTTTCTGCAGTTTCTGCAGATACCGATCCAGGAAGTACACGTTATCGCCTGCATGGTCCGGGCGCAGAAAGACCAGCGCGCGCCCGTAGCCATTACGTTGCGCGAGCACGTTCTCCGCTGCCATGCGGAAACATCGTTGCGGAAAGCCATCATCCCGCCTGTCCCGGGACAGCAGCTGTTGCTGCTCGCGCCGTTGCGCCTCGACCGTCCGGCTGACCTCGCGTTCCGGATATGTCAGGTGTCTCGCCAGACACCGGGTGCGGCGCTGCGATTCATACGGGCCGATGCGTGCCCTTGTACGCTCCCTGTCATCCAGCGCATCCTCCGGATCTCGCACCGTTCGCTTGCGCGATGGGCCCGCTGCCTGAGCCCGGGATTCCTGTGCACCGCTTCCCGTCAGCACCGGCCGATGCTGGTAACCGGGCCGGTAGTGCGTGCCCTGAGGCGATAACGATGGCCCCGGCTGGCTCCAGCCGCGGGCCATCTCCCCCACCTTGTCCGACCCGGGCTTCTCGCGCCGGGTCAAGTCGCGCAAGGGATACCCCGCTTTCTCTTCGCCGCCATGAGGCCGCGAGGAAAACGTCCGCTGCCGCTGGGCGCCCGGATAAGCCTGCATCCCGCGCGGCTGGCGATGTACCGGTAGCGCCGCCAGCCGCATGTCAAGGGCCGGACGTGTGTGCCGATCCGCGGCCCCCCCTAGCCCCGTCCCGGATCGCCTGGGTGCTGATTCCTCAACCCCATCATTGTCACCACCGTCATCTGGACTTACTGGCCTGTCGATTTTCATTGTGGCATCCAACTGGTTGCTAGTTTCGACGGTGATTATGCACGGAGCAGACGAACAAACCTGAGGCGCAAATCGATGTCGGGCACGGCATGCTGAAGATGCGACGATATGTTTCGGTATGCGAAGGTGAAGAGAGCAGGTGGTCGAGCACGGCTTTGGGCACTGTCACGTTAAATTGGTCGCGACGTAATGAGCCGCCCCGGGTTTTCCGGAGACCGTTTTGCTTGCGTCATGCCACAGTGACAGACTCAGCGAGATTTGCATAGTAAGGGCTTTGTTCAGCAGGGTCCTTGCGCGACGACCGTGGGTCCGGTAGAAAGAGCCCAGTGATCTATCCGACAGGCGAGCTTTCATGCCTTACAAGGCAAGACTGAAAACGGGTGGGCCGCGCAAGCGGCCCAAGCCGAACTACTCGGTCACCAACGCGCACGAGTACAACGAGAGCC
>NZ_JBFPKG010000147.1:0-2765 GCF_040948665.1 Paraburkholderia sp. BR14320 | reverse complement strand
AGCAGCGCGAGGGCGTGATTATCGCGAACCTCGTGAATCTGTGGAACAGCTTCGGCAAGGCCGTTTGCGTCAAAAAGCTCTAGTTGCGTCCGCAACCAACTGCGGGCCTACCCTGCTGAACAAAGCCTATTGACGACGACCACAGACGACGACTGTGCACGGAGTACTGCTGAGGCGTCGGGTCCCTACAGGCATGAAAAGGGTGACTACCCTGGAACGCGGCGACGGATCGTTGCGACAGGGGAACGATAAAGCTGAAAAGCACGGGACACCCATTACAGAATGATGGCGTCGTGAATCCAGACATCCGGCGCTGAATCCAGGCGCCGCAGGCTGGCCGGAGCGTCATCGGCGCGATCACTCACGCGTCCATCTACGACACTCAACCGGATAACGCCAGCAGGAAAGCAGCCAACCGCCTGCACCTGCAGGCGCTTTTTCATGCTAGCCGCGCAGCCAAAAAAAACGGCCTGCAAGGCGCAGGCCGTCTACGTAGGCGGGGCGGAAAATGTCGCGGAACGACGTCCAGACCAACAAATCCTGACCCCTTTTTTCTGTCGTCAGCGCATGCGCCGACTGCATGCGTAGAATAGCCCTTTTTCACTTCTTGGGCAAGCGTACGATGCGTACCGACCGCCGGATCGCCACCGTGCAAACGCTGACTTCGCGCCAGCGCTTTTTTTGCGATTGCTGGTTCAACCTGGTGCACGAGGCGTCACTGGACGCTTTCCGCGTGCGCGCCATGAATCCCTTGAACATTACGCGCGAACTGCTGCGAATGTTCGACATCGAGCACGCGAAGGAACAGGACATTGGTGGGGTCGCACTGGAAGCGTGCGAGATACTCGCTACCACTTCCATTCTCGCCGATTCCGTATTTCAACCGGCTGCGTCCCAGCTCATCACGCTGCTGAAGGAAGTCGCCGAGAGCAAGCCGGTGAAATCGGCGTCGGAGGACGGGGGAAAGACTTCTGAAGCTGCGAAGCTCGCGGGGACGCAGCTCCACAAAAATCGCTTCCTCGTCGATGCATTTGGCCGTGAACTCATCCATACCCTTGAGCGGCATTTCGTACCGAAAAGCATCGCGTGGCTGTCTCGGGAACTGGCAACCCCGGACAACGGTGCGACCTTTGACGCGCAGGAACCGCATCTTCGGGAAATCGAAAACGTACTGTCAGCCTTGTTGAGCACGCTCGTCAACCAGGGGTGGAGCTTCCCGTCGTTGTTCAAACTGTATCGTGAGATGCTCCTGCCGTCTGACGCAGGCGGGGAAGCACGCCCGTATGTGTTTGCCGATGCATTGCGCGAGGTATTCCGGCGTTTGACCAGTGCGCCTAAACCCTATCGCATCACGTTTCAGATAAATGGCGTAAGCAAGCCTACGAGTTTTCCGCCGACCGTGGGCACGATCGCGTTCACGACAGCCCCGCCCGCGGTCGGTGCCGGCTCAAGCGGCTACGTACAGAGGTATGCCCGCGCTTTTGGCGGGCGACTGTTCGCGACGATGACGGTTGAGGCGCAGGACGGTCGAATCGCTGGCTCAATCGCCAGTGACCAGATCGCTGGCGTACTCGATGTTGTTCGCTACGACTATGAACGCAAGAATGTCCAGCTTGCCGACACGTTTCTCGTTGAAAAGCCGGGCAGGCACATTCTGCTGCCGCTGCCGGGTAGCGTCCCGAATCCGGACTCCTCGCTAAGCGCGGCACAGCTCGAGGTGTTTATGGGACGGCTTCAGGAACTGGTGGTCAGCGGGACCCTTGCTGCCGAAACGAAAGACAGGATCTACTCGGCGTTCCGGCTATACAGGACGGGTGCCGACTCCTCAAATTTCGAGAACAAGCTCGTGAACTGGTGGACGGCAGTTGAGTATCTGGTCAAAGGCAGTGGCAGCGGGAGCGATGGCATCGGCAACGGCGTCGAACAGTCGCTCGCGCCGACCGTTACGCTGTCCTACCTGCCCAAGCATCTTGTTGCGCTGCGCGAGATTCTGGTCAACGAACTGAAGATCGAACTTGCCGATGCCGCAGGTACGCCCGTCGAACTCAAGGGAATGGGGCTCGCAGAGTTCCATACGCTGCTACAGGACCAGGCATATCGGGTTGCGATCGAGAATGCGTGCTCGGACTCCCCTTTTGTGCGCCTCCATCTGCGCCGGCTGTTTGGGGTGTTCAACGACAATGCGAAGCTTCAGACCACGCTTTCAAACCATGAGCGCCGGATGCGATGGCACGTGCAGCGGATCTATCGTGCGCGCTGCGACATTGTTCACAGTGGACAACGCATGGTCGACGCAACGCTGCTATGTGCCAATCTCGAGTTTTATCTGAAGACTGTCCTGGCCACTTTCCTGGAAGCATTGCATCGCCATTCAACGCTGAGCAGCGCGCGCGAGTTTTTTGACCGGCAGGAGCATGCGCTGAAACTGGTTCGTGCCGAACTCGCGAAGAATCAGAACTCGCAATTGCTTTCGATGCTGGCAAACCGGGACGCGGCGAATGCTGCTACCGCGTAACTGGCCATGCACACATTCCGTACTCCGCGCTACCGGCCCGGCGGGATGATCGACATGCAGCGGTTTGCTACTTGTGGAACGTCATCGCATCGACGGTGCTCGACGATTGATCGAGACGAATAGCGGCTTTGTTCAGCAGGGTAGGCCCGCAGTTGGTTGCGGACGCAACTAGAGCTTTTTGACGCAAACGGCCTTGCCGAAGCTGTTCCACAGATTCACGAGGTTCGCGATAATCACGCCCTCGCGCTGC
>NZ_JBFPKG010000146.1:0-2878 GCF_040948665.1 Paraburkholderia sp. BR14320 | reverse complement strand
AAAACAAACTCTCGGTGAACGTGTCGGCGCCGCGCATGATCTCCAGTGGGCAAGTGGTGGTTCATCTATCAACGCTTCACGAACTCTGCGCGATGACGTGTTTCAGCGGTACTTCAGCAACCTGCTAGGGCTAGTTGTACTACGGTAAAGGTGCCGTTGGATTACGATGATGCGTCCAAAGGTAGCGTCGGCATTGCGTACTGCGAGTGACTGCCGGTAAGCCTGCAAACCGGCTTGGTGGCATATGGATGAATCCTTGGGGGCCAGGTGCGAGAGGGCTGGCTATGCCTTTGCGCATGTCGACGCTATGGCTGCTTGGGAATTCGGCAAATCCTGTAGGTCGAAAGCTCTTGCAATCGTCGGATGCCTACGATCTGAACGGATTCGATCCGCGCGGCGTCGGTTCAAGCGCCCAGTTGGTATGCAGTTCTAGCGCCCCGGCGAGAGCAATTTCTTTCACCGATAGGTCCCCCGCTGGAGTCAGGGCACAGATGATCGAAAGCCGCGACCTCGTATCCGCTTGTGGTGGCACGCCGCTGACCCCTTTCATTAACACCGAATACACAGCTCGTGACATGGAGGTGATACGTGCGGCACTTGGATACGACAAATTGAACCACTTTGGTACGTCATATGGTACGGCTCTTGGGGCTCGCTATGCCAGCCTGTTTCCCGGTCGCACAGGTCGTCTGGTTCTCGATAGCGTCGTAGATATCACCCTTCCGTTTGCCGAGACCTTCCCTCCGCAGGCTCCAGCATTTCAGCACACATTCGATGGCATCATTGCCCTTATGTCGCCGCACAGAACGAGCTTTGCGGCCTCGGTTCGAACGCGGACGATGTCAAAGAAATTACTAGGAACGGTCCCCCTTGGCTCACAAGTTGGCTTGGCCGAACCATAGTTGATTCACTGTATGCTCAATGGCAAATTGATGCTGTGGTAGAAAAGTTGGCAGTGGCCAAAAGAATAAAGACGGTTTTGGCAGAAAACCCGCAGACTTCCCCTAATGACCTTCATCGCGAGGTAGTCTCGCTGCCTTTCTTTCCGAGTTGGAACAGAGCCGTGGAAAATGCCACGCAAAAGATTGCCGGAGAGGCGGTCGCAAGATATGCTGAAGTAGGTTCCGGTAGCACAAGGTCCCTGGAGGACCGGCGGGCGGCCCAAGTGTCCGTGACCTGCAATGATGGAGCCTTGATCCACTCGAGCGAGGAGTACTGGACAGATCTTGGAAATTCTCTCGCCATGTCTGCGCCGCTTGTGGGGGGCTTATATTCCGGTCAGCCCTGTCTTTACTGGCCGTTCAGCACGCGCAGGCTGCCGTCGTTCGACAGTGCCGCGACGCTACCTGTTCTCATGCTGCAGGATGAGAATGATGGTCCAACGCCTCTGCCTGGAGCGCGCGCCACTGCAGCCACATTGAAAAATTCAAGACTTGTAGTTCAGGAGACGACGTACGACCATGGTGCATTTTTTTCTGGCAGCGAATGCATTGGCGGCTATTTCGCAGACTATCTGCTCGAGGGTGCCTTGCCGGAGAAGGGCGCCACGTGTGCAGGAAATGGACTGAACACCTCGAAGAAAACTATCAATATGAACAAAAAGCTCGCCGCTAACGCTGTAACAGAAGAGTACCGGACTGACATGTACACCGATCGTCTCGAAGCAGAAAAGGTTCTGCAGGACCTCCGAGAAATGATGAGATAGTTCGCAATGCATTCTTGGATGTAGAGGATTTCGTCGCCATGGAGAATTAAGACAGCTATTGGCAGCGGTTGCGTGCGGCCAACTGTTATGCGGTGCGTGATGCTTTTCGCCAAATCCCTCGCACCAGCACGGACAGTCTAAGTATCAACGGGCAGTCGAAGCTGAATTGGAGACTACGCTGCCTCAGCCGAACCCTAACATAGTGCGCCGCGCAATTGATGGCGCCCCCAGAGAATGATCGATGTGACGCGATTTTAAATGCGATCGGTGGCGCAGGCGCGCTGCCGCGAAAGTCGAGTTGGGCCGCGTAATGAGGTCCGCACCGTCTCGATCCGCTCAATAAGATCCCCGTGGCATGCTGCACGCGTCGATAGTCCGACTCTCCGGGGATATTATTTCACGCTGAGCAAGTTGTCGGCACCGGAAAGGCTGATGATCCATGTCATTCTCATTGCGGAACGTCCTTATACGGCTCATGGGCACCGCAGGCATCGGACATTGTGCCCTGTCCCAAACAGGAGCGTACCTTCTACGTTCGGAGTTCGACGTGCTCGGCCAGAGGCTGTATCTTTCGTCTGTGCTAGATCTGTACAACGGCGAGATTCTGGCCTATCAGATGAACACGCGCCCTCTGTTTGAACTGGCTCGCGGCGCACTAAGTTCGCGATTAAACAGGTTCGGCGCAATACACCCGGCTTCGGCGCGCCATGAGCGGTATTTCTTCACGCGCACCGGCGACTTCAGCTTCAGCTACACCATCAGACGTCGCACCGTCTTGCGTGTCACCCTCTGGCCTGCCACCCGGATCGCTTCCACGATGCGCCGGTAGCCATAGCGGTCCTTGTTCCGTTCGCCACCGTCAAGCAATTTCGACTGATAGCAGAACGTACTGCGCGCCAGCTCCGCCGCCTTGAGCAGCGCGGGTAGCCGGTGATGCTGTCGCAGTTGCAGCACTATTTGCGTTTTATCTCTTGCGCCGCCCGCTTCTTCGCCTGAAGAAGGGGCGAGATTTGTAGTCTGGACAGGCATCCTGGACGGCTCCCTGCCCCCGGACGGTCAGTTGAAACTCCCCCAGTTGTGGTCGCGTAAAATCCCCCACCGGGTGAAGCAGGACGAGGTCGAGTTTTAGTCCTCTTTCGTTTTCTGCGCAAGGGCCTCAGCGGCTTCCTTGAG
>NZ_JBFPKG010000145.1:0-3079 GCF_040948665.1 Paraburkholderia sp. BR14320 | reverse complement strand
CGGCGACCCCCGAGAGATCATTCTTCATGTGAGTCCACTCCCTGATGGATGACGATGCGCGTCGAGCGCGCTTATTGGTTTGAGCTTGCGTCGGTATTGCGAGCGGAGCGCCCGCAGTTAGCGTGCCCCGCCGCGCCTAAGCGGGAAAGGCGCGCTCGATGATCGCCGCGTGATCGAACGTGGCCGGCAGCGTGCCGTACACGCGGCCGCTTTCGCCGCAGCCGTCGGCGACACGCGTTGCGATGAATGCGTCGGCGACCGCCGCGGGCGCGTGCTGCGCGAGCAGCGTGGCCTGCGCGCGCCGTATCCGTCGTGGGACACGCGCGCGACGCATCTGCGCGCGCTGCGCAAGCTGATGCTCGACAATCGCGACGCGCTCGCCGATGCGATGCACGCGGACTTCGGCAATCGAGCGAAAGAAGAAGTGCTGCTCGCCGAATTCCTGCTCGTGAAGGAAGAGATCGACGCAGCGCTGCGTCACGGCAAGCGCTGGATGAAAGCGCAGCGCCGCCGCACCAACAAGTGGCTGCTGCCGGCGCGCGCGAAGGTGGTGCCGCAGCCGCTCGGCGTGGTCGGCATCATCGTGCCGTGGAATTATCCGGTGTTGCTCGCGGTCGGGCCGTTGATCAGCGCGCTGACGGCCGGCAATCGCGCGATCATCAAGATGTCCGAGCTGACGCCGCGTACCTCGGCGCTATTCGAGTTGCTGATCGGCCAGACCTTCGCGCGCAATCACGTCGCGGTCGTCAACGGCGACGCGGCGCTCGCGGCCGCGTTCAGCGCGCAGCCGTTCGATCATCTGCTGTTCACCGGCTCGACCAAGGTCGGTCACGAAGTGATGCGCGCGGCGGCCGAGCATCTGACGCCGGTCACGCTCGAACTCGGCGGCAAGTCGCCGGCGCTGATCGGCGCGCATGCGCGTTTCGACAACGCGGTCGACAACCTGATCGCCGGCAAGACGCTGAACGCGGGGCAGACCTGTATCGCGCCCGACTATGTGCTGGTGCCGCGCGGCAAGGAGCAGGCGTTCATCGAACGGGCGCGCGTGCGAATGGCGAGGATGTACCCGGACTTCGCGCAGAACCCGGACTACACGTCGATCATTTCGGCGCGGCACTTCGAGCGGCTCGAACGTCTCGCCGACGAAGCGCGGGCTGCGGGCGCGCAGTTGCACGCGCTGACCGACGCGACGCCCGATGCCGCGAGCCGGCGCTTTCCGCTGATTGCCGTGACTGGCGCGCCGAACGAATGCGCGCTGATGCAGGAGGAGATTTTTGGGCCGCTGTTGCCGCTCGTGCCGTATGACACGCTTGATGACGCGATCGCGTGGATCAATGCGCGGCCGCGGCCGCTGGCGCTTTATCTCTATGCCGACGATGCGCGGACTGTTGAGCGTGTCACGCTCGAAACTATTGCCGGTGGAATGGCGGTTAATGAGACGTTGATGCAGCTTGCGTGTGAGAGTTTGCCGTTCGGCGGGGTTGGAGCGAGTGGCATGGGGGCGTACCACGGGTATGAAGGGTTCGTTACTTTTTCCAAGATGAAGCCTGTGCTCACTCAGGCGCGCTTGAATGCGCGTGGGCTGATCTCGCCGCCGTATGGGAGACGCGTGAACGCGTTGTTGAAGTTGATGATGAGGTTTTGATTTTTACCTTCGGCGGGGTGAGGGCTTTGGCCGCTTTCCATCTTTGCGAACGGCAAGGGTGGCAACTTGAATATCACGTCATATTTGCGAATCAATAATCAGGAATCTTTCCGTGACCGCATAAGAAAGACACGAACAGCGCCGGTTGCGGGAAGTCCTGGTCCATATCGGCGAAGACTACCGGCGCATCAATGACTGCGATCACGAACTGTTCACCGCTCTGGGGCTCGACGCGAAGGACCTTCCGAACCGGCGACTCACGCGTCGTGATGCGGCAGACCTTCTCGACGACGTGGCACAAAGCGCAGGCGACAGTCTGGCGGCTTTGAGCGCTTTCGCGACGAAGCACGAACGCGTTGATCCCTGCCGGCAAAGGCGGGCCGATGCCGCCTCTCCGTCTGCGTCGCAGTAAAACCGGTAGTCAGCTGACGGATAGCGTGACAGGAGCTGTGTCGAACGCGGGCGGCACGATGCAGGCGGCGGGGGCGCTAACGGCGAACGCAGGCAGCCTCGACAATACGGCAGGCCACATCGCCTCACTCAATGGCGATGGCCTGAGCGTCTTTACGGCGGGCCTGCTGAACAACGGCGCGGGCGGCACCATCGGCGGCAACGGGAGCGTGACCGCGCAGGCCGGGCAGCTTGCCAACGCGGGTTCGATCACGGCGGTGCAGTCGCTGATCGCCAGCGCTGTGCAGACGCTATTCAACGGCGGCATCCTGGCCGCCAACGGCAACACGACCGTCTCGGCGGGCACGGTGCTGACCAGTTCCGGCACGATCGCGGCCGGTCAGGTGGTGAGCGCGAGCGCCACGACAATCGACAACAGCGCGGGCGCGATCAGCGCGAACCAGATCGCGCTGCACGGAACGAATCTCGTCAACCACGGCGGCACGATCACGCAAACCGGAACCGGCGCGACGACGCTCGACGTGACCGGAACGCTCGACAACTCGGCAGGCGGCACACTCCAGACCAACAGCACGGACCTCACCCTTGCACCGGCCGCGCTCGACAACGATGGCGGCACGATTACGCATGCGGGTACCGGCACGCTGACGATTGCGCCGGGTAACGGAGCCGGGTCAATCTCTAACGTTGACGGAACGATCACCACTGCCGGTCAGATCGCGGCGCAGGCCGGGAGCCTGAACAACGCGACGGGCGTGTTCGCCGCGCGGGGAAATATCGCGGCGAGCATCGCAGGCAATATCAACAATACGCAGGGCGCGATGCGCACGCTCACGTCCCTCTGGCTCGCCAGTGGCGGCGCGCTGACGAATACGAACGGACAGATCCAGTCGGGTACGGGCGCGGCGGGCGATGCGAGCACGCTCGGCGTTCAGGCTGCGTCGATCGACAATACGAACGGTCTCATCAGCAACCTCGGCACGGGCGATGCGACCGTGCAGGGTGGCAGCCAGATCGTCAACA
>NZ_JBFPKG010000144.1:0-3086 GCF_040948665.1 Paraburkholderia sp. BR14320 | reverse complement strand
CCTGCGGCCACCTGGACAGCGCATTCAGCGCCATCGCCACCGCCTGCGCGTTCAACGACCTGCGCAGCGCCTCGTCGGTGGCGAGCCGCTGCGCCAGGGCCCGCACCGCGTCCCCCGCTTCAGGCGCCTCCGGCCACTTTGACAGCCCATTCAGGACCTCGGCCACATGCTGCGCGGTCATTTCCTCGCGCAGCGCCTTCCTGGTGGCAACCCGCTGCGCCAGGGCCAGCACCGCGTGCCCCGCTTCAGGCGCCTTCGGCCATCTGGACAGCCCATTCAGCGCCATCGCCACTTCCTGTGCGTTCATCGCGCGGCGCAGCGCCTTCCTGGTGGCGACCCGCTGCGCCAGGGCCAGCACCGCGTCCCCCGCTTCAGGCGCCTCCGGCCACTTTGACAGCCCATTCAGCGCCATCGCTACTTCGTGTGCGTTCATCGCCTCGCGCAGCGCCTCCTCGGTCGCGACCCGCTGCGCCAGCACCCGCACCGCGTCCCGCGCTTCAGTCTTCTCCGGCCACTTTGACAGCGCATTCACGGCCTCGGCCACATGCTGCGCGCTCATCGCCTCGCGCAGCGCCTCCTCGGTGGCGACCCGCTGCGCCAGCACCCGCACCGCGTCCCACGCGTCAGGCTCGTCCGGCCACTTTGACAGCGCATTCGCGGCCATCGCCACATCCTGCGCGTTCATCTCCTCGCGCAGCACCTCCTCGGTGGCGACCCGCTGCGCCAGGGCCAGCACCGCGCCCCCCGCTTCAGGCGCCTCCGGCCACTTTGACAGCGCATTCGCGGCCATCGCCACATGCTGTGTGGTCATCGACCCGCGCAGCGCCTCGTCGGTAGGGATCCGCCTGGCCAGGACCAGCGCTGCGTGGCAGGTACTCCGCTCCTGCGGCCACTTCGAGAGGGCATTGAGCAGGGTTGAGATGTCCTGGCCGTTCAGCCTGCCGATCAGGCCGTACGCCCGAAGATGTCCGACAAGACGCACCACCGCTTCGCGGCACCACCCATGTTGCGCCGCCTTGGACAGCGCGTTGCCCAGAAGGGCCGCCTCCCTGGCGCTGAGCCCTTTTGGCGCGTCCCGCTTCAGCACCTGCGCTGCGATACGTTCCAGCGCCAGCCGGCAGATTTCACTGTCAGCATGCTTGCCCAGCTTGTTGGCAAGATGGGCGTAACGTACAGCCGGCAGGTCCTCAAACCAGTCGGTGTCCACGACATAGTGCGCCGCCAGCTCCACTGCCGCACGGACTTTTTCGCCGCCGCCAAACCGGCCTTGCGGTATCTGCAGTTTCTGCAAATACCGATTCAGAAAACGCACGTTGTCATCGGCGTATTCCGGACGCAGAAAGACCAGCGCCCGCCCGTAGCCATTACGTCGCGCCAGCACGTTATCCGCTGCCATGCGGAAACATCGTTGCGGAAAGCCATCATCCCGCCTGTCCCGGGACAGCAGCCGTTGCTGCTCGCGCCGTTGCGCCTCGACCTTCTGGCTGAACTTGCGTTCCCAATATGTCAGGTGTCTCGCCAGACACCGGGGGCGGCGCTGCGATTCATACGGGCCGATGCGTGCCCTTGTACGCTCCCTGTCATCCAGCGCATCCTCCGGATCTCGCACCGTTCGCTTGCGCGATGGGCCCGCTGCCTGAGCCCGGGATTCCTGTGCACCGCTTCCCGTCAGCACCGGCCGATGCTGGTAACCGGGCCGGTAGTGCGTGCCCTGAGGCGATAACGATGGCCCCGGCTGGCTCCAGCCGCGGGCCATCTCCCCCACCTTGTCCGACCCGGGCTTCTCGCGCCGGGTCAAGTCGCGCAAGGGATACCCCGCTTTCTCTTCGCCGCCATGAGGCCGCGAGGAAAACGTCCGCTGCCGCTGGGCGCCCGGATAAGGCTGCATCCTGCGCGCCTGGCGACGTACCGGTAGCGCCGCCAGCCGCATGTCAAGGGCCGGACCTGTGTGCCGATCCGCAGCTCCTCCTGGCTCCGTCCCGGATCGCCTGGGTGCCGATTCCTCAACCGTTTCATTGTCAACACCATCATCCGGATTTACTGATCTTTCGATTTTCATTGCGGCATATCCAGAGCTTGGCAGGGCGTTGTCACGTTAAGAGACGGTTTCATAAAAACTGTTGAGCTCGCTGAAGGGTGTTCCAGCAGATCAGGCAACAGTCGAGTTTGAGAAACGCTTCGTGACGGCTCTGTCAGGTTGACGAACGTAGACTGTACGCGTACCCGGTAACGGTAGTTATCCTTCAAGTGGTTGCGGGTTTCAGCGCAGGTGATATTCGTTTCCAGTTGAAAGAACCGATGATGCAGAAAGTGGCGGACACGGCAAGACCGCCGGTGCGAAACGAAGATTTGGTATGCGAGGTGATCCGCATGACAGAAGCAAACGCGATCACGGCGCGAAGAGTTATTGTCGAA
The DNA here is from genome assembly GCF_040948665.1 of Paraburkholderia sp. BR14320. Classification (NCBI taxonomy): domain Bacteria; kingdom Pseudomonadati; phylum Pseudomonadota; class Betaproteobacteria; order Burkholderiales; family Burkholderiaceae; genus Paraburkholderia; species Paraburkholderia sp. BR14320. Next base: position 671 of record NZ_JBFPKG010000144.1, on the reverse strand, counting down.
AGTGGTGTACGCGGGATCGGGGGAAATTTAAGGGTCTTGTCGCAATAACGCGGTCAGGTAAAATCCGCCGACGACAAGGTTCCAATAGGTAGTCCGGACGAGATTTTAGTTATAGAAAGGATCCCTCATCAACTAGACAGAACGGCTTCCCAGACTGCGGGCGCAGCAGTATCTTTGAGACCGAGCTTCGCGAGATTGAATTGGCCCTTGCGAATACGATGCATCAACTCAATGCCGGCCAGAGTGATCGCTGCGTTCATGAAACGTTTGAAGCCGAGCATGACTTTCGTCCGGGACTTGATGTTGCGGTGATCCTGTTCGACCAGATTATTGAGATATTTCGAGGATCTGACCTTCGTGTCCCCAGGCAGCAAGCCATCGGCCTTCATCTCGCGCACGGCGCGGTGTGAGGCCGCATTGCCATCAAGCGTGATGGTGTTTGGTGGCTGGCCTTGATGTTTGATCGCCTTCCTGAAAAAGGCTTTTGCTGCCTGCACGTCGCGCTTCGCACGAAGCATGAAGTCAACCGTCAGGCCAGCCCGATCAAGGGGTACGGCCAAGATTCGGTCGAATTGCTATCATAAGCCCTACGGTTATGAAGTCGATTCTCCTTATTCAATGGCAGCATAAGCCAATCAAGCCGTGAACGCCTCTCCGAACTGCCGTGCCCG
>NZ_JBFPKG010000143.1:0-3105 GCF_040948665.1 Paraburkholderia sp. BR14320 | reverse complement strand
GCATCTGTACTTCGAGGCATCGGCGGTCGTGATCACGCTGGTGCGCTTCGGCAAATGGCTCGAGGCGCGCGCGAAGCGCCAGACCACCGACGCGATCCGGGCGCTCAACGCGCTGCGCCCCGAGCGCGCGCGCATCCGCGACGGCGCCGGCGAACGCGAGGTACCGCTCGCGCAGGTGCGGGTCGGCACCATCGTGATCGTCCGGCCGGGCGAGCGCGTGCCGGTCGACGGCGCAGTGCTCGAAGGCCGCACGCATATCGACGAAGCGCTGATCACCGGCGAAAGCCTGCCGGTGCCGAAGCAGACCGGCGACGCCGTCACGGCCGGCTCGATCAACGGCGAAGGCGCGCTCGTAGTGACGACCACCGCGATCGGGGCGGAGACGACGCTCGCGCGCATCATCCGGCTGGTCGAAAGCGCGCAGGCCGAGAAGGCGCCAATCCAGCGCCTAGTCGACCGCGTCAGCGAAATCTTCGTGCCGGCCATTCTCGCGCTCGCCGCGCTGACCCTCATCGGCTGGCTGATCGCCGGCGCAGGCGCGGAAACCGCGATCCTGAACGCGGTCGCGGTGCTGGTGATCGCCTGCCCGTGCGCGCTTGGACTCGCGACACCCGCCGCGATCATGGCCGGCACCGGCGTCGCCGCGCGCCACGGCGTGCTGATCAAGGACGCGGAAGCGCTGGAAGTCGCGCATCGCGTGTCGATCGTCGCGTTCGATAAAACCGGCACGCTGACACTCGGCCAGCCATCAGTGACGGCGTTCGAGCCGGTCGGCAGCACGAGCCGCGACGAAGCGCTCGCGCTCGCGGCGGCGGTGCAGCGGCATAGCGATCATCCGCTGGCGCGGGCGGTGGTGCGCGCGTACGAGGCTCAACTCGGGCGAATCGCTGGCGAACCCGGCGGGCCAACCGCCAGCGCCGCTCGCGCCGTCGCCGGCCGGGGCGTCGAAGCCGACGTCGACGGCCGCACCCTCGCGCTCGGCAGCACGCGCTGGCTGCGCGAGCTCGACATCGCATTGCCGGCCGCGCTCACCGCGCGCGCGCAGGAACTCGAAGCGGCGGGCAACACGGTGTCGTGGCTGATGACGCGTGCGCCGGACTCCCCCGAAGCGCTCGCGCTGATCGCGTTCGGCGACACGGTGAAGCCGACCGCGCGCGCGGCCGTCGCGCGGCTCGCGCAAATGGGCATCCGCAGCGTGCTCGTGACCGGCGATAACCACGGCAGTGCGGCGAGCGTCGCGCGGGCGCTCGGCATCGACGAATTTCACGCCGAGGTGCTGCCCGACGACAAGGCCCGGGTGATCCGCGACCTGAAGATGCGCCACGCCGGCATCGTCGCGATGGCTGGCGACGGCATCAACGACGCGCCCGCACTCGCCGCCGCTGACATCGGCATTGCGATGGCGACCGGCACCGACGTCGCCATGCACGCGGCCGGCATCACGCTGATGCGCGGTGACCCGGCGCTGGTCGCCGATGCGATCGACATCTCGCGCCGAACCTGGCGCAAGATCCAGCAGAACCTGTTCTGGGCATTCGTGTACAACCTGATCGGCATTCCGCTGGCCGCGTTCGGCTTACTCAATCCGATGCTGGCGGGCGCGGCGATGGCGTTTTCGAGCGTCAGCGTCGTCACCAATGCGCTGCTGCTGCGGACGTGGCGCACAGCGCGCGGTCGCACCGTCGATCAGGCGCGTTGAGTAGCGAAGAACACCCTTCCCGCCTTCCGTCTCGTCCTTTTTGGGGCCCGCTGCGGCCCCTTTCGACCTGTTACGGCCGGCTTACATTCACCCTCAAGCCCGCCCTCTCCGAGCCGTAAACAAGTCAATCGATGCCCGATCGCGGCCACGCCCGACGAGCATCGCCTAATCCCCATTTCACGCCTGCCCATGAACTCACTCTTCTCGCGCCGCGCCAGCGTCGGCGCCCGGCTTGCCGTGCTCTCGTGCGTGCTGGTCGCGGTAATTTTCAGCACCTTCGCGTGGGCGCTCGCACGCGCCGCCGGCGACCAGGTGCGCGACCAGGTGCTCGCGCGCATCGCCGAAAAAGACCGCTCGATCGCCGCGATGATCGCGCTGTTCGACCAGGCGCTGTCGGCCGAGGTCGATCGGTCGATGGCGCTATTCGCGAGCCTCCTGCCCGCCGACTTCTCGCTCGACGACACGCAGAAAGTCGACATCGGCGGCACCGCGACGCCGACTTTCAAAGCCGGCGACAAGGTGCTGAACCTCGACTTCACGATTCCCGACCAGTTCCTCCAACGCAGCGGCGCGATCGCGACCATTTTTGCGCGCAGCGGCGACGATTTCGTGCGCGTGACCACGTCGCTGAAGAAGCAGGACGGCACCCGCGCGATCGGCACGCTGCTCGACCGCAAGGGGCCCGCGTATGCGCCGCTGCTCGCGAACCGCACGTACACCGGCCTCGCCGCGCTGTTCGGCAAGCGCATGATCACGCAGTACAAGCCGATCACCGACGCGAGCGGCCGGGTGATCGGCGCGCTGTTCGTCGGCGTCGACGTGGACAAGGAGATCCAGTCGGTCCAGGACGGCATCCGCGCGCTGAAGATCGGCGCGAGCGGCTATTACTTCGTGCTCGATGCGTCGAGCGGCGCGGAGCGCGGCAAGCTGCTCGTGCATCCGGCCGCCGCAGGCCAGAAAGCCGACGACGCGAACGCACCGTATCAGCGCATGCTCGACATGAAGCAGGGCGAGCTCGACTACCGCTCGGCCGACGCGACGCTCGGCGAGAGCGACGCGCGCGACAAGTTCGTGTCGTTCGTCACGGTGCCGGAGTGGCAGTGGCTCGTCGGCGGCGTCGCGCCGCGCGACGAAGTGATGGCCGACGTCGTGCGCACCCGCAACGCGTTCCTGCTGGTCGGCCTCGCGCTGGTAGGCCTGTTCGCGATCGTGTTCCTCATCGCGGTGCGGCGGCTCGTCAGCCGTCCGCTCGACGAAGCTGCGCGGGCGTCCGAGCGACTTGCCGCGGGCGATCTGAGCGTGCGCCTCGCACACGGCCGCGCGCGCGCCGACGAGATCGGCCGTCTGATGCAGGCGATCGACGGCATCGGCGAAGGCCTCGCGCGCATCGTCGCGCAGGTGCGCAA
>NZ_JBFPKG010000142.1:0-3145 GCF_040948665.1 Paraburkholderia sp. BR14320 | reverse complement strand
GGACAGATGAAATGTGCGGGCAAAGACCCGTCGTCTGCTTCCCAGCAGTTTTACTCCCTTGTGTCATAAGCAATACTTATCATATCGACATTTCTCGTCCCGACACCCTTACTGCAACAGAACCCGAAATTGAGCATCGAGCAGTTTGTCTGGCCGCACCTGGGCCGCGGCCGACGTGGACCGCCCCCCACGCTACCGTTGCACAAGATGTTCAACTACGTCCTGAAGGCGCTCTATATCGGCTGTCAGTGGAAGATGCTGCCGATCGAAAACAATTCAAAGGGCCTGCCTGAAATCAATTACACGCGCGTCTACCGGATCATGCGGCGCTGGCAGGCCGATGGCAGCATCGGCCGGGTCTTTTCCGGGCTCGGTCCATCAGTTGCATGAAGACGAGCTTCTCGACCTCTCGGTCATTCATGGCGACGGCACGACGACGGCGGCAAGGAAAGGTGGCGAGAACCTGGGCTACAGCGGGCACAAGCACCTGAAGGGCGACAAGGTCGTAGCCTTCTGCGATCGCGGGTGCAACATCATCGCGCCATTCGTGGCGGCGCCGGGCAACCGCAACGAATCGCCCCTGCTGCGCGACGCGCTGCCCGGACTCACCGCCATGGCGCGCGCCATTGGCGCGGACTTGCAACGTTCAACCGTCAGTCTGGACGGCGTGTATGACTGTCGCGAAAACCGCAAGGCGATCTTCAACCGCGGCATGACGCCCAACATCCCGGAAAATCCCCGCAACCGCAATCAGAACAAACGTGGCCGCAAGCGTCATTTCAATGAGGCCATCTTCGAGGAACGCTTTCGGACCATCGAGCGCGTGTTCGCCTGGGAGGACAAGTTCCGCCGCCTGCTGCTGCGCTTCGAACGCATCAGTGACGTGCACTACGCCTTCAAGACTCTCGCCTACACCCTGATCAATCTTCGGCACTACTGCCACAGCTGATCCCACGTCCAGATCTTGCGGTACATCGTTGGCGCTTCGCGCCGTGATCGCGTTTGCTTCTGCCATGCGGATCACCTCGCATACCAAATCTTCGTTTCGCACCGGCGGTCTTGCCGTGTCCACCACTTTCTGCATCATCGGTTTCTTCAACTGGAAAGAATATCACCTGTGCTGAAACCCGCAACCACTTGCGTGATAAAGTGATTTTCTTTTCTTCATCACGACATCTTACGTGACTATCTCGCCAACTTGACAGTGCCCGCGCAGGCTGAGCTGGAACCTGAAATACCAACGCACCGCGCAACTGATGACCGATGCGGGAAAGCGATGACCGTGGTACAGCGATTTTGCATTTTTCATCATGCGATCTTACCCAACCATCTCGATAACGTAACAATGCCCGTCAACCTGACAGAGCCGTATCGGCCGCAGAGTCTGCGAGCAGGTTGGGCGGTTCATCCAGCTCGTCGGCATCTTCTACCATCATCGCGCCGTGCAGCGGGCAATGCGGCAGGCCTTCCTGATCAAGCACTTCCGCGCGGATTCGATCCTTGGCCTGCCGTTCAGTATCGAGGCGGAACGACAGGAGGCCGGGGCAGCGAGTCCAGTTGGTTGACTGCCGTCAGAACTGATTCGACGGCGTATTGGTGCGCGTACGAGTGATGATCCATTCCGTAGGTTTCCTGAATCATCCGTGATGCGGTTTCTCTCTGTTGGCCTTCAGGAATACAGGCCATTGCGTTGCGGACCTTATTGGCAAACGTGGGTGAGATCACTTGTGGTTCGGCATATTTCTCCCACGCTACGGGGTCTTTCTGCCTCTTACGCAAGCACTGAGCAGTGCGGTCATCTGCCTCCGGGTCAACTAACGGAATCAACCGCTCAAGTCGATTTTTCAAAAATTCGGCGCCCCCTTTGTCCATCGACCAAGGACCGTCCGTAGCCGCCTCTGTGCTCCATGCGCTATCTTCTAATCGAACAGCCGGTCCGTTGGCCCAGGGATCCATGACCACAGTCGACCTCGGGTCGCGGCTTCCGCGCCGCAACTCGCTCCAAGTGTGCCCCACTTTGACTGACATCTCATTACCGTCTTCGGTCATCTCTTTCATTGGCACTACAGCGGAAGTGGTCACACTCCGTTCGTTGACCGCCATGTGGGGGGCGTGGACGATGGCGCAAAGGGGAGCGGACTGATCGCAGACCGCCGCGCCCATGACCACTGCCACTGCAAGCTTGCTGTTTCCGTCTGATGCCATCTTTGCAACAGACGATCCGATACCGTTGTGTCCGAGCGAGGGAATGTCGTCCGCTTTAACGTTTCCTCGGCCGTGCTTGAGCATCAGGCGGACGTCGTGAACGGTTTGCCCGGCTGTCGCGAGTCTTGTCGGGCTCGTAACCTCGTCACCGATGACATATGCTCCCATGTGGTATGCAGCCTGCTGGATCTCATGCTGCTCCAGAGGTGTATCTCCGCCCCTGCGCAACCTGTCGGGACGCGTACCCAAGGAGGCCATGAGCGCTGATAACTCTGGCGATTGCGGCAGCGTTCTGCTTTCAAAGCTTGATAATGTCGAGGTTCGCGGTGACTCTTGCCTGTCATATGCGTCACTTAAGTCATGTGCGGCGTGTTGAGTCGAACCTGAGGATTTGGATAAGCAAAGTCCCATATCTGTTTACCTGTCGGGCAAAATATTTGGATCTGTCGCAATAAAGCGGTCTGCTATGCTGACGGGCCTTATTGCGTGACGTGATCGATGATCGAGAAGCTGAGTCCGGGTGTGGGAAAAGTACTCAAACGCTTGCATTACCCGCTGGACGTGATGTTGCTGTGCGTTCGGTGGTACGTGGCTTATCCGCTGAGCCTGCGCCATCTTGAACAGATGATGGCCGAGCGCGGGATTGCGGTCGATCATTCAACCGTTCATCGTTGGGCACTCAAACTGTTGCCGGTCCTGGAGAAGGCGCTTCGACGGCGCAAACTGGCGGGCGGCAAGAGCTGGAGGATGGACGAGACCTACATTCGCATCAGGGGTGAGTGGCGGTATCTCTATCGGGCTGTCGACAAGGCAGGCAACACCGTTGATTTTCTGCTGCGAGCCCCACGGGACAAGGCTGCGGCCCGGGCCTATTTCGAAAAGGCAATCGACCAGAATGGCGAACCCGGGACCGTGACGATCGACAGGAGCGGATCGAATC
>NZ_JBFPKG010000141.1:0-3214 GCF_040948665.1 Paraburkholderia sp. BR14320 | reverse complement strand
AAAACAAACTCTCGGTGAACGTGTCGGCGCCGCGCATGATCTCCAGTGGGCAAGTGGTGGTTCATCTATCAACGCTTCACGAACTCTGCGCGATGACGTGTTTCAGCGGTACTTCAGCAACCTGTTAAGAGCGACGTTTACGCAATACAAGCGTTTCCGGAATGTCGTTGGAGCAGTTACGGAATCGTATGGGGCAGAGCACTCTGCGTACTTGCCGGAGCTGGTCAGATACCACGACTATTCGATGATTTTGTTCGGCCGCTTGTTCTGTCGTGCGCGGGCCGGCATCGAGCGCAACCGGATGGTGCTCTAGGATTCTTCCCGGTTCATCCTTCTGTCCGCTCGCCTTCTCGAAGTAACATCGCGCGGCGGTCTTGTCGCGATGGGCACACGCAGCAGGAGATCGACTGTTTTACCCCCTGTCGACCGAGTAGCACAGGTACTTCTTACTGTCTCTTGGTAGGCGGAAGTCTCTTCGGCGGGTTGTGCGTCTTCTACATCATGCATGATGTACGATTCGATTCGAACGATGCTATTCGCGCGCTTAACTCGACTGGACCGATCCAGCATCGACTTTCTGTCGTGGCCACGTATTCACGAGTTCCGTGCTTATTGTAAGAGAAGGTTGCATAAGGACTGCTGAACGCGCTGAAGAGTCTTCCAGCAGATTGAGCAACAGCCGAGTTTGAGGAACGTTTCGTGAATAGCAGCGCGACGTTCGAAGCGAATAGCAGACGACGGAAATGATGCGGTCGGGCATGCGTACGCTCGGCAACCCGACGGACTTTCCTAGGTCCACTGCGATGCGGGTGACCACGCCGCGCGATGCAAGTGGGAATAGTGCGCGCGCGAAGAGCGCGTCGTATTTGTCGTGGTCGTAACCCCGTTCGGCATTGGCGCGGCGAGGGACGGCTCAAAGGCCGCCTGCGCCTGCCGCCGATCGGCACGATGGCCTCAATCAGCGGGACTAGTACAACATCCGTCAATTGGCTTTAGTAATTATCGGGTTGCAAGTAAGGCTGCAGGAGCGTGACGATGACCTCAGTCATTTCGTCGAGTGAGCCTGTACCGGCAGCGGCTCCCATCGGCCGGTGTGGCTGCGAAAGGCGGCACTATAACGATTGCGGCCGAGCTCGGTAAGGCGCGCCACAACAGTCGGTTCCTCATCATCGATGAATGATCAGCAGGTGCCGCCCGTAGGCTTGTGTGACGATCTGCTCATGACCGAGCAAGCTGCGCAGTTGACGCTGAAGTTCGGCCGCGTAATGTTTAGTGGGGATGGCTGGCATGTCTGTCTCTCGATTACGATGCGCCAGTTTGCAGCGGATAGCCCCGGAAAGTCCATTTGAAGGTGCGTGCTGCCTGATTATTCTCGCGGATAAACTGCTCGGTACGCTCGCGCAGCTGCGCGGTGCCGGTATGGCTGGCATGGCGTAGCACTCGGCGCGTGTAGCGGGCAAACCAAAGTTCGATCTGATTGACCCAGCTCGCGTGCAGCGGGGTGAAGTGGAAGTGAAACCGTTCATCATACCGCTCGTTGAATGCCTGCCAAACGGCCTGAGCGCGATGCGTATTCAGGTTGTCGCAAATCTCAGGTGCACCCGTTTAGCCCGGGTGCGCAGCCGCCACGCGCTCCATGACGGCGACCAGATCGTCCTGGGTACGCCGCTCGCGGCAGTCTGCCAGCACCTCTCCGGTATGCACATCAAGCGCGGCAATCAGCGCTTGGGTGCCGTGGCGGATATATTCAAAACTCTCTTGCGCTCGATGGCTTGAATGCTAGTCTTCTCGTCGATGCTGAGTACCACCGCGTTTCGAGGGGCCTTGCGGTACAACTTGCAAATCACATTGACCTTCTCACGAAAGGCGGGATCCGAACGGTGAAGCCATTGCTTGACTCGGTGTGGGCGCACGTCGCCGGCCTGCAAGATTCGCTGCACATGGCTGCGGCTGATCTGTTCGACAATGCCGCGCTCGATCGCGCGCGCCACTATCCCGTCCAGCGTTGGCGTAACCCGTCCCTCGGGTTCGTGTGCTTCACATGCCAACGCAATCAACTGCAGTCGCGTTTCTTGCGTGATGCGTGGCGGACGGCCGCTACGCTCACTCTCGCGCAGGCCCTGCCCACCGTGCTGTGCGCTTGCGCCACGTGCAGACCGTCTGCACCGACACGCGCAGCTCCCGAGCGATCACCGTATTCGGGTGTCCTTCGTGCGCCCACAGCGCGATGCGCGCCCGCATCACATCTCGCTGAGCCGCGGTCTTTCGCTCGATCAGCGACAGGAGTTCTTCTCGTTCTTTTTTTCCAACTTCACTGGCGCTGCATGACGACCTTGGCTCATCCCGACATGTTAGCCAACGCAATAATTCAATCAAGCTATTTACTGGATGTTGTACTAGTGGGGTGACGTGGCTACGATTGGCACCCGTCAGGATCGCCACGATGCGCGTGCCGTTGGAGGCGAGGTGATGCCTGGTCGTGCACGATCGGTGGGTTCGGACCAGTTCTTCGCCCGCCCCGATCGCACGAATCGAGGAGGAATCCACGACCACGCGCGAGAAGTCTATCTTGTCCACCGCTCGCAACCTCGGCAGCAGCATTGGGTGAAGTCGATCCTATACGCCGGCTTGTTGCCACTCACTGCCGCCGGAGCCGCATCAGGAAGGTGGTGTTGAGATCGCTGGACTGCCCAAGGGATGTAATCCGAAGAGAGTACAGCCAGCGCATGTTCAACGCAGATTTTACCACGATATGCGGTCTGCTGTGCGACCACAACCGCCTTGGCTGCTTCGGCGGGCGTTTTGCGCGCACACAGACCATCAACCGGAACTCCATTCAGCATGATGACGTGACGCATCGGCAGAGATCGGTTGACATGGATTCAATTAGTCCCAATCCCGTCACAAGGAGTGCCGTCAGGGAGCCAACATTCCTGTGGCCGGAAGTCAGAGTTTACATCAGTGGCGTGGGCCGACAGTGCGAGCATCCCGATTACCATCACACAAGACATAAGTAACGTTGCTTTCATAATTCAACTCGTTTTCAAGGCGAGACAAGATTGCATTGTTGCAAGATCGTATCGACCAGAGAGGTGGCGCCGCTTGTTCGGGCAGGGTCCCGAGATTTTTAAGTGGAACCACCGGGGCGTTCATGCTGCCGATTTGATCGCAGGCAGTGTCGCGAAGTATGCCTCATCCGGCGTGCGGTCTTCCA
>NZ_JBFPKG010000140.1:0-3303 GCF_040948665.1 Paraburkholderia sp. BR14320 | reverse complement strand
AGCTTGCCGTTCACCGTCAGCGGCAGCGCCGCCAGCGGCACGAACGCCGCCGGCACCATGTAGTCCGGCAGCTGCCCCACCAGATGCGCGCGCAGCGTCGCCGCAAGCTGCGCTTCCTGCGCCTCCTCTGCGGCCACCACATACGCCACCAGCTGCGGCTCGCCGGCCCGCTCCTCGCGCGCCACCACCACCGCCTCGCGTACCCACGCATGTCCGCACAGGTGCGCGGCCACCTCGCCCGGCTCGATGCGAAAGCCCCGGATCTTGACCTGCTCGTCGGTGCGCCCCAGAAACTCCAGATTGCCGTCCGGCAGGTACCGCGCCAGGTCCCCCGTGCGGTACAGCCGATCGCCCTCCACAAAGGGACTGGCGATGAACCGCTCGGCTGTCAGCTCGGGGCGGTTCAGGTAGCCACGCGTGACCCCCGCCCCGCCAATGTAGAGCTCCCCAGCCGCCCCGAACGGCACCGGCTCGCCATGACCGTCCAGCACGTACACCCGCGTGTTCGCAATCGGACGGCCGATCGGGATAGAGGCGGATCCATCGATAACTTTGGATATTTCAAATGTGACGCTTCCAACTGTCGCTTCTGTAGGACCGAAGTGGTTGATCAGGCGCACATTCGGGAAGCGCTTTCGCCAAAACTGAATATCCGCAGGTACTAACGGTTCCCCACCAACCATCAGTGCCTTCGTCGGAGCCGGACCTTCGTAACACTCCAGTTGCCGGTTTAACAGGCTCAGGTGCGAAGGCGTCAGCTTGATCAAATCGTAGACCCGACCATCGTTAGCAGGAGAAAGTAAATCAGTTTCAACAGGAGGTTTTAGAAGATACAGCGCTGCACCTGCCAACAGGGGCCCGAATAAAGTTGTAACGATGCCGTCAAAGCTCAACGAATGTAATATCGGCGAACCATTCAACGCTTCTTCGTAATAACTGCGATGCGACCATTGCAAATAATTCAACAGGTTTCTGTGCTCGACCATGACGCCCTTGGGCGTGCCGGTGGAGCCCGACGTGTAGATCACATAGGCCAGATGGTGCGGGCCCAGGCCCAGCGCGCGCGCATCCGGATCCGATGACGGCTGCCCGGCCCACGCCGGCGACTGCGCCTCCAGCTCCACCAGCCCCACCCCAGCGAGCGCCTCCTCGCCCAGCGCCGCACGCCCCGCCGCATCGGCCAGCACCAGCCGCGGCGCCGCCTCCCCCAGAATCTGCCGCAGCCGCGCGCCCGGATACGCCGCATCCAGCGGCACATATGCGCCCCCCGCCTTCAGGATCGCCAGCAGCCCCACCACCATCGCCGGGCTGCGCTCCACGCAGATCCCCACCGGCTGATCCGGCCTGACTCCGAGTGCGATCAGATGATGGGCCAGCCGGTTGGCCCGCGCATTGAGCTCGCCATAGCTCAGTCTCTCGTTCTCATGCACCAGCGCCACCGCCTCCGGTGCCCGCCGCACCTGCGCCTCGAACAGCTCATGGATGCACCGCTCCGACGGATACGCCGCCTCCGTGCGGTTCAGCTCCTCCAGCAGATACCCACGCTCCGCCGCCGGCAGGATGTCGATGCGGCCCACCGGCTGCCGAGGCTCAGCCATCACAGCACCCAACAATTTTTCCAAATGCTGTGTAATACGTTCGACATTCTCCGGTGCCAAGCGGCTTCTGTCGAAGTGCCATCGAAAGCTACCGTCCAAAGAGCACACTTCAAGCGTCAGCACGTTGCCCGAGCGAAGTATTCCAGAATTCGGCGCTGATCCCAGCTCATGCGAAGAAGCACCTTCCCTTATCGTGATACCAATCGGCCACGGGCACCGCGATCGAAGTGCCTCTATGTTCTTTAACGCCGGGTAGCGTGCAACGAGATCCCCAGCAAAACTTTTGTGTGCTCGAAGCAGAGCGAATTCGGTCTCAACTGTCCTACGCACCTCTGCAAAAGCATCATCGAGATCAACTACAATTTTCATCGGCACGACTGCGGCAATATGCGACCCTGTTGCTTCCGATGCAACTCCCGATACATTGAGCGTAGGACTCCATCCCAACTGAAGCTCAGATTCACCTGAGATGCGGGAAAGATAGATTAGCCAGCCGACCACTATGTGTACCATGCGCTCGATCGGTGCCAATTCAGCCAAAACGCTAAAAGCATTCTCCGAACTGGACTGCCATTTCGTCATGGCCAAAGCCGACGACAAAAAAAAGGGAAGCTGCAACGATCTGAACCCGGCAAGCCGCTGGCGCCAAAATGACTCTTGCACGGCTAACATTTCGAGCTCGGAAGTAATGCTCGACGCCTGTTCTACACCGAATATGTGAAGACGGTCTCCTATATCCAGACCGTGATGCTTCGCGAGCGCCGACGCGTCAATAGATTGACCGTCCGGACCAGAAAACCAAACATCGACATCTTGCGTAGCTGTCGCGACACGCCAATTCCAACGGTGGATCCCCAGCAAGGAACCCGGAAGCTCATCCGAGCATCGATCCAGAACCTTTACGCGTTTGACTGCCACAAGATCATCGACCAAGATAACCTTTGGCATTCCCAACGGATTTGGATAATTTGCTCCGAAATCCAAGGCCCGCACCATTGCAGACAAATCTTCCGCAGATCGATCCCAACGTAAACAGCCCCCAACATCGGGCCTTCGATACCTCGGAAAGTAGCTCCTGTCCAGCATCCTTTGCGGACGTATATCGAGGGCCCCATCGGTCAATCCAATTAGCAACTCACGGAACCCCTCGATAGCAGCTTCATAACATCTAATGTTTAGGGTGAATGCAGTGTCGGTCGGCGTTATTAAAACCTGACGCCGAACGACCACATCACCAGTATCGACGCCTTGATCCATACAATGCCACGTAATTGCATATTCGCTTTCACCAGCAAGCAACGCCCAAGAAGTGGCATGAGTTCCCGCATATTGAGGGAGGGGTCCATCGTGATAATTGAAAGCGCCTTGACGTGCCTGCCTAAGCATACCCACTGGCAATATGAACGGATTGGCGACAGAAAATATATATTCAACGGGCTCAATATCTACAAATGTCGAGAGCTCGTCGACGCTGCTACAACATAGGATATTGGCACCGGTGGCCCACTCGGAAAACCGGGAGTCCGCACAAAGTACCGCGCGGATCACGTGCCCCCTTTCTTGGGCTAGCTGAGCACACCTAACAGGCTGCTGAAGTACACCCGAGTTGAAGAGGCCCCGCTCCAATTACGCGACTCTCGTCGCAAGATTTTTCGCATTGTGCAGATTCAATGCGAATTCACCGTCCCTTTAAGCGTTTTGAGGC